>CAYXDZ010000011.1:18491-20958 GCA_964463815.1 uncultured Verrucomicrobiota bacterium
GCGCGGAGATTCACATCAAACACCTGTCGCGCGTTGCCCAGCCAGCCGCGCAGTCGGGCCAGTTGGGTGCGATTATGTTCCGCGCGCTGGGCGAGGGTTCCGAAGACGAGGGCCGAGGCGCTGGCACACTCGCGTTGCAACGAGTCAGGCAGGGGGATTCGATCCCAAGCCACGTCTTCGAGAAACCGGTAGGTCGGAACGCCATGCTGATTAAGATCCACGACCACCGCGCCGGTGGGCCGGTCCACACGACCGACGAATTCGGCCGGCAAGTCCCAATACTTGAACCGCCGGACATACTCGTCGCCCAGGAAATCACCCCCCACCGCCGTCACGGGCAGGGCGTTCAATCCGAAACGGTGAAGGTGGTAGGCGACGTTGACCGGTGCGCCGCCCGGGAAAATCCCCTGGGGCAGGCTGTCCCAGAGCGCTTCCCCAAAGCAAATGACCGTGTGACCTGACATGCACATCGCTATAGCGCAAACGGCGGACCGAGCCAATAAATCACTTGGGAGAAAAAGAAAGCGGCTCGGACAGCCGGTATCAGAGGAAATGCGGCGTGGGGATTGCCGCAGTGGAGGGAGCTGGCTGCCCGAACCGCCCTCAAGCTAGCGGAAGTGCGGGCCGGCTCAATGATTTTTTTTTGCGAGCCAGCAAAAACTTCCTCCGCTAAGGCTAACGCTTCCGCCACCAAAACATCTGCTCCAAACCCTGCCGGTTGGGATACGAGCGGGGAATCCAGGATTCCAACAAATCGAAGTGCGCTGAGAACCGCCCGGTAACCTCTTCCGCAGTCGTGCCAAAGGGCGGACCATCCTCGTCCGGAATCAGGTAATGGACGGCCAGAAAGTGGCCGCCCGGTTTCAGCCAGCGACAGGCGGCGGTCAGATAGGCGTCGCGATGCTCGGGATCAATCGCGCAATACAGGGTGTGTTCAAACAACCAATCGAAGGGCTGCTCTGGCTCGTGCTCCAGGAAGTTGCCCTCCACGAACGAGAGCTGCGGCCGGAGGTGGTCGACGGTCCTTTCGGCGGCGATGCGGACGGCCGAGGGTGCGAGATCAAGCCCGACCACCTCGAACCCCGCCGCCGCCCACGCCCGGGCGTCGTGGCCACAACCACAACCGGGCACCAGCACCCGGCCGCGTGGCAGGTCCGCTTTGGAGGCGAGGAAGTCCGTGAGCCCCGGCGAGGGCTCACCTTTTTCCCAAGGCATGTCGCCTGTTTGATAGCGTTGTTCCCAATCGGTTGGCATGGCTGAAAAATGAGCTAACCCGCCGGGCTTGGCAAACGCTTCGGCCACACCCGGCCTGATCACATCATGCGCAACAAAGTGTCCGCCATGTCGGAGGGCGTCACGGCGACGCCGATGCCGGCCGCCTTGAACGCCTCGATCTTCGCCTGGGCGGTGCCTTTGCCGCCACTGACGATCGCACCGGCGTGGCCCATGCGACGCCCCGGAGGTGCCGTGGCACCCGCGATGAAACCGGCTACCGGTTTGGTACCGTGTTGCTTGATCCAGGCCGCCGCCTCTTCCTCCGCGCTGCCGCCGATCTCGCCGATCATGATGATCCCGTGCGTTTCAGGATCTTCCATGAAGAGTTTGATGACATCGAGATGCGACGTGCCGTTGACGGGATCGCCGCCGATCCCGACGCAAGTGGACTGGCCGATGTTGCGGCTGGTGAGCTGCCAGACGGCTTCGTAGGTCAACGTGCCCGAACGGCTGACGACGCCGATGTGGCCTTTCTTATGGATGTATCCAGGCGCGATGCCGATCCGGCAGCCGCCGTGCGAATCCTTGCCCTCGCCGGGCGTGACGATGCCCGGACAATTCGGGCCGATGAGCCGGGTCTTCTTGCCGGTCATCGCGCGTTTGGCTTTCACCATGTCATTGACGGGAATGCCTTCAGTGATGGCGACCACCAACTCCAGCCCGGCATCGACACCTTCGAGAATGGCGTCCGCCGCGAAGGGCGGGGGAACGAAAACCGCCGAAGCCGTTGCCCCGGTTGCTTGTGCGGCGGCAATCACGGTGTCGAAGATCGGCACCTTCCGGCCACCGTGCTCGAAGAACTGGCCGCCCTTGCCGGGCGTGACGCCAGCGACGACCGCCGTGCCGTAGTCGATGGAAAGCTGGGCATGCCGCGCGCCGAAGCTGCCGGTGATGCCTTGGATAAGAACTTTGGTGTCGGGTTTGACGAGGATGGACATGCGGGGGAGGAGTAAGCGGTAAACAGTAAACAGTAATTGGGAGGCGATCGTCAGTGGTGATCAGGCTTGCGTTTGTGGATGCAGATCGTGCTGCCATCGGGGTCGTAGATGAACGCCATGCGGCAAACCGGTGACTCAAACGGCTCCATGTGAAACGGCACCCCTTGCGCCTTCAGTTCGGCGATCGCCTGGTCGAAATCATCCACCTCCAGCCCGACCGAGCAGCCGTCTTTGCGCGGGAGCCACTCGGGCAC
>CAYXDZ010000012.1:0-14331 GCA_964463815.1 uncultured Verrucomicrobiota bacterium
TCGGCGCGCTCCCCCAAGAAGGCGGGCAGCGCCGCTTCCGCGTCCTCCTTGGAGAAGCCGGCGGTCTCGCCGAACCCGGTGTCGACCGGTCCGGGGCACAGCGTGGTGGCGGCCACGCCCGTGCCCCGCAGTTCGCCGGAAAAATCCGTCTGGCCACCGGGCGAACTGATCGTCAGGTGGCCGCCGTTCAACGTGACGGTGCCCGAACCGCTGAGCATCCGGATGGTGTCCGAGTGGCTGTTCATATCCAGCAGACCGGAGCGGTTCAGCACCACGACGGAATTGTTGCCGAGCTTGTTCGGTGCGCCCCAGAGGACGCGGGCGGGAGTGACGGCGGAATCGTCCCCCACGACGAGCATTCCTTGGATGTGGGTGCGGTTGGCGGTGCTGGTCAGTTCGATGGTGCCACTTTCCAGAATCAAGGTGCCGATTGCCCGTCCCATGGTGTTGAAGGTCACCCTGCCCGGAGCGGCCACGGTGACCGCTATGTCATCATGAATGCGCATGTCTCGGGATAGCTGGATCCACGAACCGGTTTCCAAACGCAACGGATAGGCCACTTCCAACGCGCCCAGCTCCAGCCGGTTGAAATAGCCGTGACAGGCAATAGTCATCGGTGCGCCGACAAAAATCTCACAACCTACGCGGTTGGTGGTATTGCTTGGAATGCTGATGAGGCCGCCTAGGAGTGGCAGCCGGTTGCCGCTTAGGTTGTATTGCCCGCCTTTGAACGTGAGGCTGCCGTATTCCCGCCCGCTGAGGTCGTTCACCATTTCCCGCACGCTCGCGTCCGCCGGAAACTCGAGTGAATCCAGGTGCGTGGGCACGATGCCGCCCTGCCAGTTGGCCGGATTGCTCCACAGCCCGTTTTGCGCGCCGGTCCAGACGCGCGTGGCGGCGTGGGTGGTGACGGTTCCTGCGGCGAGAATCAACAGCAGCAGGCTGGTTGCGATCTGCTGGGGGAACATGGCGAAGGGAAAATTAGCACGGTCGAAGTGACTGGCAATGCGGAATCAAGTGTTCGTCCTTCCGCCGCGTGCCGGGCGGGGAGCGATTGGCCAACCGTTCCGGCTCTGTGCCACACTACAAGCGCCGGTTTCAGACCGCGTGAGGTTGAGCGCGGTTTCCCATGCTCGCCGGGTCGGAGACCGGCGCTCCCGGACGCGGGGTCAAGCTGCGCCCGCCGGACAGGAGGTTTGTCATCCGCTTGGACCTTGGGTAAGGTCACCGCAACATGAGCAACAAAAAGATCATCCACGAACTCAGCCTCGCCTACGCGATGGAGCTCGAGACCGTCCAAAATTATCTCGCCGCCTCGGTCAATCTCGACGGCGTGCGCTCGGATGTCATCAAGAAGGCGCTGGCGGGCGACATCGCCACGGAGATTGCCCACGCCCAACAGCTCGCCGGCCGCATCAAGACCATCGGTGGTCTGGTGCCCGGTTCCTTCGACCTGCCGCGCGGCCAGAAGTTCCTGCAACCGAAGAAGGACACCACGGACATTGTCGCCGTTATCAAGGGCGTGATCGCCGCCGAGGAGGCCGCGATTGCGCAGTACAACAAGATCATCAAAATCTGCGACGGCGTGGACTACGTGACGCAGGACATGGTGATCGGGATTCTCGGTGGCGAGGAAGATCACCGGCGCGAGTTCATCGGTTTCCTCAAGGAATACGAGAAGCGGTAAGGCCGGCGGCCGGCCGGGAGGCGCGGCTCAGAACTTCTGCGGCCGCAACACCCGCACGTCCGACTCGAAGGCGACCATTCCGTATTTCGGAAACAACTCGCGCCACAGTCGCTCCAGCAGCTTTTGCGCGACTTCGGGGGGCACGAGCACTTCGAGCTGGATGTTGGCGAACTCCGGGATGTCCGCCGGGCGCTGGCCGCGCGAACCCGCGCCCTCGACCTCGAACAGCGTCCAGCCGTGCGCGCCCACCTCGTGGAGGAGGTGCGTCACCGCCCTGCGGGCGTAGGCCTCACACACGATGGTCACCAGCTTCATGGGATGGGTGTTCATGCGGGGGAATAAAGCCAGAGCGCGAACTCGTAGCAAAGCGGAATGCCGAGGGCGATGTTGAAGGGGAACGTGATGGCCAGCGAGGCGGTCAGGTAATAGGTGGGGTTCGCCTCGGGCAGCGACATGCGGATGGCGGCCGGCGCGGCGATGTAGGAGGCACTGGCGGACAGCACGCCCAGCAGGGTCGCGCCCCCGAGTTCCAGGCCGGTGGCCCGGCCGAGCCAGACGCCCAAAGCGCCGTTGACGAGCGGTGCCGCGATCCCAAACCCGAGCAGGAACGGCCCGACCTTGCGGAGATCGCCCAGCCGCCGCCCGGCCACCAGCCCCATCTCCAGGAGAAACAAGGCCAGCACGCCCTGAAATGGCGTCACGAAAAACGGCTCGACCTTCTCCATGCCCCGGGTGCCGCACAGCGCGCCGATTACCAGCGCCCCGACCAGCAGGAACACGCTGCGGCCGAAAAGAGCCTCATGCACCGCCCCCTTGAGCGGGGCCCACCACGAGCCCGCTTCTGCGGAAGTGCGCGAGCCCAGTTTGCCCAATACGACCCCGACCAGGATGGCCGGCGATTCCATGACCGCGAGAAACGCCGTGGCGTAGTTCTCGTAGGACTGGTCCACGGCTTTCAAATAATTGGTCGCCGCGATGAAGGTCACCGCGCTGACCGAGCCATAATGCGCGGCGATGGCGGCGGCGTCCACCACCGGGAACTTCCCGCCGAAGCGCAGCAACGGATAGGTCCACAGCGGGATCAACGCCCCCAGCAGCAGGGCGGCGGAGGCCGGCACGAGCACCTTGGCCAGACCGGCCTCCGCGATGGCCACCCCGCCCTTAAAGCCGATGGCCACGAGCAGGTAGATCGTCAGCCCGGCGTAGAGCGGTTCGGGGAACTTCAGGTCGCATTTGAGCACGGCCCCCAGCAGCCCCAGCCCGAAAAAAAGGACGGCCGGGGAGAGCAGGTTGGCTTGGATGGCGTCAAGAATGTCCACGGTGCGTTTTCGGTAAACCGAGGTTTACTGAAAAAAAGTCACCCGGCCAGACTCAAGATCCTGCATGCCGCCGACGAGCAACACCCGCTCTTCGCGGATGAGTCCGTCGAGCAGCGGACTCCGCTCGCGGATTTGGCGCATCACGAGGCGCACGTTGGCTTCCGCCACGGCGTCCACCTGGCCGCCGGGGGTCGCGGTGACGGCCGGCCGGATTTTCTCGAGCAGGCCGGTCAGGTTCCCGAGGCGGACGGAATCCGCGGCCCCTTTGACGGCACCGCAACTGGTGTGGCCGATGACGGCGATGACCTTCGCGCCCGCCACCTGGCAGGCGAACTCCATGCTGCCAAGAATGTCGTCGTTCAACACATTGCCCGCGACGCGCGCGTTAAAGATGTCGCCCAGGCCCTGATCGAAGACGAGTTCGGTCGAGGTTCGTGAATCCAGGCAGCTCAACACGACGGCGAAGGGATGCTGCCCGGCGGCGGTGGCCTCGCGCTGCATGGTCAGGTCGCGGTTAAGCGGCTGGCCCGCGACGAAGCGCTCGTTGCCGGCCTCCAACAGCGTCAGCGCCTCGGTGGGCGTGAGCGCGGCCTGGCTGGCCTGGTTCTGGGTCACCGCCGTGGCGGGCCGGGTCGTGCTGCACGCCGTGCCGATCAGCACGAGGCCGGCGAGCGCAGAGGTGCAGATCAGGCTGGGGAGGAGGTTGCGGGGGTTCATTTTCATGTTCATGGGGTTGACTTTGTTTTTGAGGTTTTGGTTGGAGACGGAGACGAAAGGGAGTCGCGCAGCGTGCGACCGCGGGCGCGGGACTCGGCGGCCAGGCGGGACTGGAAGCGCAGCACCTGCCTTTGCAGGGCGCGATCGGTGGCGGCCAGGAGTCGCACCGCCAGCAGGCCGGCATTGCGGCCGCCGCCGATGGCCACCGTCGCCACGGGGACGCCGCCCGGCATCTGAACGATCGAGAGGAGCGAATCCAGGCCCTTGAGCGCCTTGCTTTCCACCGGCACGCCGATCACCGGCAGTGGCGTGAGGCTCGCCACCATGCCGGGCAGATGCGCCGCGCCGCCCGCGCCGGCGATGATCACGTGCAGACCGCGGGTGTGCGCCGTGCGCGCGAACTGGACCATGTCCAGCGGTGTGCGGTGCGCCGAAACGACGCGCACGTCGCACTCGATTCCAAACTCGGCGCACGCCTCGGCGGCGGGCTGAAGCGTGGGCCAGTCGGAGTCGCTGCCCAAGATGACGGCGATGCGCGGGGGGGAATGTTTTTTCATTGGTCGGTTCCAAATCGAATTTCGCGAACGGCGCGCTCGGCGACGGCCTGCGCCTCCGCGACGGAGCGCTCCAACGCGGTGACGTGGCCCATTTTGCGGCCCGGTCCGCTTCTTGGTTTGTCGTAAAGATGCACGCGCGCGCCGGGGATGCGCAGCGCCGCATCCAGTCCCCGCGGCTGCCCGGGGGCGGCTTCCGAGCCGAGCACATTCACCATGGCGGCCGCCGGCACGACCATCAACGGACTGCCCAGCGGCCAGCCGAGCACGGCGCGGACGTGATTCTCGAACTGCGAGCAGTCGCACGCTTCGATGGTGTAATGGCCGGAGTTGTGGACGCGGGGCGCAAGTTCATTGATTGCCAGGTCACCGGTGGCGGACAGAAACATCTCCACGCCGAAGCTGCCGACCCCGCCGACGGCCTCCACCGCGCTTCTCGCCAGTGCCGCGGCCCGCCGGGCGAGTTCCTCCGGAATCTGCGCGGGTGCCCGGACGACATGGCAGACGTGGTTGCGCTGCACGGTTTCGACCACGGGATAAACCGCCGTTGCGCCGTCGCGCCCGCGGGTGACGATGACCGCCAGTTCCTTCACGAACGGAAACCATGCCTCGACCATCAGTTCCCGGGTGCCACCGCCCAACGCCCGCCAGCCGGCGGCGACATCCGTCTCGGACTGCAAAGTGAAATTGCCCTTGCCGTCGTAGCCGTTGCGCCGCGTCTTCAAGATCAAGGGCCACGCAAAGGTTCGTGCGGCCGCGGCCACCTCGGCCGGTGATTTCACCGCACGAAACGCCGGCACGGGCAGGCCGAAGTCTTGCAGGACGGACTTTTGCGTGAACTTGTCCTGCGTGACCGCCATGCACGCCGCGTCTGGAAACACTTCGTGGCCGGCCCGCTCCAGGAATTCCAACGCGGTGGCGTCCACGAATTCATTCTCCAGGGTGATGACGTCGCAGCGTTCGGCAAACTTTCGCAAGGTTTCGCGATCCGTCCAGTCACCGATCACGCAGTCCGGCAAGAGCCGCGCGGCGGGACTGCATGGATCCTTCTCCAGCACCACCACCTCCACGCCGAGCGGACGGGCGGCGAGGGCTGTCATGCGCGCGAGTTGGCCACCGCCGATGATGCCGAGGCGCGGGCTGGCGGTTACGGCCCGGGCACGGGGTGGAGTTTGGATTTCGCAGGCGGTTTGCATTCAGTGGGGGTGTTGGGCGGCGAGGTGCGGTGAATTGCTTTTCCGGGGCCGGATCAGGGAGGTGAGAATGGAGGTCGTCAGGATGCCGAGAATGACGGCAAGCGACACGACGGTGTCGATCTTCCACGGCGAGTGGGAGAGCAGCATCTTCACTCCGACAAAACCGAGCACGAGGCCCAGGCCGATTTTGAGGTGGTGGAACTTTTCCAACGCGCCCGACAGCGCGAAGTAGAGCGACCGCAGGCCGAGGATCGCAAAGACGTTCGAGGTATAGACGATGAACGGATCGGTCGTGACCGCGAAGATCGCCGGGATGGAGTCCACGGCGAACACCAAGTCGGTCAGCTCCACGGTGAGCAGCACGATGAAGAGCGGGGTGGCCGCCCAGATGCCGCGCCGCCGTATGAAAAAGCGGTCGCCCTGGTAGCGGCGGGTCACCGGCATGAGGCGCTTAAAGCCGCGCACGACGGGGTTGCGTTCGGGGTGGATTTCCTCTTCGCGCTTCCAGATCATCTTGATGCCGGTGAGCAGCAGGAACGCGCCGAAGACGTAGATGATCCACGAGAACCGCGTGATGAGGAGCGCGCCGGCCGCAATCATCACGCCACGCATCACCAGCGCCCCGAGGATGCCCCAGAACAGCACCTTGTGCTGGAACCGGCGCGGCACGGCGAAGTAGGAGAAGAGCAGCGCGAAGACGAACACGTTGTCCACGCTCAAGGACTTCTCGATCACGTAGCCGGTGAAGAATTCGAGGGCCTTGTCGCCGCCGGCGAAGTGCCACAGGCCGGCGTTGAACACGAGCGCCAGGGCCACCCACACCCCCGTCCAAGTGAGCGCCTCGCGCACCGTCACGACGTGCGAGCGGCGGTGGAACACGCCCAGATCCAGCGCCAGCATGGCGAGGATGAAGACGTTGAACCCGACCCAGAGCCAGAGCGTGTCGGTCATGGGTTCTTCAGCAGGGACAGCACGTCCTGCATCTGGATGCCGGCGGCGCGTTCCCGGATGGCCGGCAACTGGCGTTGGTAAATTTCGCGCCCACGGCCGGTGAGTTCACGGAAACGCCCGCGAAGCGCCTCGACCGGAAGCTGGCGGCCACCGGCGTAGTAAATCTGGGCAAGGTGCCCGAGCGCGTAGGTCGTTGCGAAAGTGAGCGCCGAACCGGCGGCCTGATCCGCCACGCGACGGGCCGTCTTGCCGAACTTCCGGCCGAGCCACCCGCCGGCCAGCCGCCGGGCGTAACCCTCGACCACCTGCGCGGCCAGGCCGATGCCCGCCACGCCCAGAAAGTCGCGGATGTGGCCGCGATCCAGTTCAAACCCGTGCAACCGGCCGATCCGATACACCAGCTTCATCTGGAGCGGAACCACGGCGAGCGTGGCCAGCGATTGAGGGAGCAGCTCCAACGCGCCGTTGAGGATGGCGTAATTCAAGGCCAGCCGGCCGGCCTCTTCCGCCGGCGCGCGATCCGAAATGCCGGAGGCCTCGGCGGACGCTTCCAGGGCGGGATCGGTGGATGCCGCCAGCGCGGTGGCCTGCGCGGCCACGGCCAGCTGATCGGCCTGCTCGCACAGCGGGCGCGTCCAGTCGGCGGGCAGTTGCAGTTCCCGGCCGAGGGTTTCCAGAAAGTCCCGCTCCTCGGGCGTCAGCCGGCCGTCCACCTCGGTGACGCAGAGCGCCATTTCAAACGCCTGGCGGCGCACCGCTTCCGTGCCGAGAGGACGGGCCGCGGTGGCCACATCGGTCTGCCCCAGGAGCACGTCGTTGAGGACGGCCCCGGTGTCCAGCGGCCCGTCGGGCAGGCGTTCCACCAGGTCGATCAACGCCACCCGCTCGCGCGCTTCCTTGGCCCCGTCGGCAAAGGCGGCAAGCAGGCAGAGCGCGAAGATGGCTTCGGCCTCGCTGGCGGGGCCGTTGCGTTTCGGGGGAGTTTCCGTCAAGGGGGTCATGGTTGAAATCAGTTGCGGGCAGCGGAAAGCGCGGCGCGACCACGGGACGGGCGTGCGGGCCGGGGTGCTTGAGAGCCGCGCGCCCGGATACGGCCGGCTTTGAGGCCGACGCTGCGCTGCAAGATCCGAAAAGCTTTGGTCCAGGCCGCCAGGGCGGTGTAATCACGCGCCTCCGCCTTCAAGTCGGGGCCGGGGGTGGCGATCCGCAGGGAGACGCGCACCGGCGGCGTCTCGCCGGCCAGCCGTTCCAGGAGGATGTCGGCGGTTTCAATCGTGACGACCCCGGCCAGTTCACCGAGGCGTCGTTCGACGAGCGCTTCGAAGCTGCGGGCCGGGTCCACGTTTCGATAACGGGTCAGCACTCTCATGGAGGGATGTGGTGTGCGGCGGTTGCGGTCGTTCATGGGCTCAGGCTAGGGCGGCAAACTAATTCCACAATTACGACGTTTAGATTGAACAGTTAGGATTTATCGAATACAAACCCGCGCATGGAATGGCTGAACTACCATCATCTCCTTTACTTCTGGACGGTGGCGCACGCCGGGAGCCTGCGCGCCGCGGCGGCGAAGCTGAACGTCTCGCAGCCCTCGATCTCCGCGCAGATCTCGGCATTGGAGGAGGCGCTGGGCGAACCGTTGCTCCAGCGCGCCGGGCGGGGCCGGACGCTCACCGAAACCGGCCAGCTCGTGCTGGGTTACGCGGACGAAATCTTCGCCCTCGGGCAGGAGCTGCTGGGCAGCGTGAAGGGCCGGGGCGGCGGCCGGGTGCTGCGCCTGCACGTCGGCGTGGTGGATAGCTTTCCCAAGCTGGTGACCAACCAGATTCTCAAGCCGGTCTTCGCGATGAAAGAGAACGTCCACGTCATCTGCCGCGAGGGCAAGCTGGAGGATCTGCTGGGGCAACTGGTCGTGCATCGTCTGGATGTCGTGCTGGCGGACGAGCCGGCTTCCGGGAACCTGAAGATCCGCACCTTCAACCATCCCCTGGGCGGCTCCACCGTGACGATCTGCGCGGCGGAACGCCTGGCGCGGCGGTTGCGGCGGGGTTTTCCCAAATCACTCCACAACGCGCCCGCGCTGCTGCCCTCCGCCAACACCGTGCTGCGCGGCTCCCTCGAAAAATGGTTTGCCGCGACCCGCATCCAGCCGCGCGTCGTCGCGGAGTTTGAAGACCTGGCCCTGATGAAGGCGCTGGCGGCCGACGGCAAGGGCTTCATCGGGCTGCCCACGGTTGCCCTGAGCGAGGCCCGCAACCACTACGGGTTCGCGGCCATCGGCCTGGCCGGCAAGTCTCGCGAGGAATTTTTCGCCATCACCGCCGAACGGCGCCTCACGCATCCGGCGGTGGTGGAGTTGTCGCGCCATGCGCATGCCAGCCTGCGGTGAAGGGCGGCGGCGAGTGATTGGATTCTGACGGCAACAGGGCGCGCAAGGTTTCCAGACGATCGGCTTGCGCGGCCGGTTTGTCCTTTCGCCACCGCAGGATGCGGGGAAACCGCAGCGCGAGACCGGCCTTGTGGCGGCTCGACTTCTGGAGGCCCCCGAACGCCAGTTCGAAGACCAATTCCGCTTTCACGCGGCGCACCGGGCCGTGCCGGCCGAGCGTGTGCTGCCGGACGAACCGGTCCACCGCCTCGATCTCGTCAGCGCACAACCCGGAGTAAGCCTTGGCGCAGGGCAACAGTTCGTTGCCTTCCCAGAGCGCGAAGGTGTAATCGGTGAACCGTCCGGCGCGTTTGCCGTGGCCGGGTTGCGCGGCGATCAGGACCGCGTCAATCGTGTAGGGATCGACCTTCCATTTCCACCATGCTCCACGCGTCCGGCCGGTGCCGTAAACCGAGTCGCGCCGCTTGAGCATGAGACCCTCGGTCCCACGAACGCGGGCTTCGGCGTGCGCGACGGTGAGTTCGCTCATGTCTTGCGCGTGAACGAGTGGTGACAGCCGCAACGAGAAGCCCGGTGCCGGGCTTTGCGCCATGCTTCCGGTTGGGGTCAACAAGTGGTGGTCGTCCACGATGTCAAACAATTCACCCTGGTGCTCCGTTCTCGGCGGAGTTAGCCCGCGCAACACTTCTTCAAAACGATTGCGGGCCACCGTGATCATCTCCTCCAGCAATTCGCGGCGGCGGGTCAATGGTTCATCGCGGATGTCGCGGGCGTCGATTTCCAGGAGGTCGTAAGCCATGAAAGTGACCGGCACTTCGCGGCGCACTGTTTCCGGCACACGTTTTCGACCGAGCCGTTTCTGAAGCTCACCGAAGGGCAGGGGATGTTCGCCGCTCCAGGCGAGGAGTTCGCCATCGAGCACCGTGCCGTCGGGCAACGCTTCCGCCACCCCGGCAATCTCCGGATAGCCCGGCGTGATGACCTCCTCGCCCCGCGACCACAACACTGTCTGGCCCGCGCGGCGGATGAGTTGCGCGCGGATGCCGTCCCATTTCCATTCGGCCTGCCAGCCGGCAAGGTCGGTGATCGGTTCCGCGATTTCCCCGATGGTTGAGGCGAGCAAGAACGGATAAGGTTGGGCGGGATCGCGCCCGCCTTCCACCGGCGAGATCAAGCGCTCGAAGTCGGCGGCGGTCGGCCGCCAGTCGCTCATGACGCGGTACTCCAGCACAGCGCGGGAAAGGCCGGTCGCCGCCGCCAGTCCGCGAATCACGAGCGTCCTTGAAACCCCGAAACGGAACGCGCCCGTGATGAGCTTGAGCCACAGGAAGCGGCCGGTGCGGTCGAGTGGGCGCAAGGTGGTGAGCAGCAACTCGCGCTGCGCTGCTTCCGGCAAACCGGCCAACGGCAGAAAGGCAGATTCGATGAGTTGATGAAGCGGTTGGTCGTTCTCATCGCAATTTGTAGGAGCCGACGTAAGGACGGTCTGATCAGTTTCAAAGTTGGGAATTCGCAGATCCAGTTCGTAATTCAGAGCCTCCTTACATTGGCCCCTACCAGTGGTGCTTTCAGCGGGGCGGCAAGAGTCCCGCCTGTCCAAGAGCAGCGTCAGTGTCTCCGCGAGATCGCCGACGGCCTCGTAGCTTTCCTCGACGAGCCAGCCTGGCAGACCGGTTTCAGCGGCGATCCAGTCGCGCAGTTGACGCGTCTTCACCGGGCGTCGTCCCCGGCGGCCCAGTAGAAAATGCAGCGCCCACGCCGCGTCTGCCGCCGGTGCTTCGCGGAAGTAAGTTTCGAGCGCAGCGACCTTCTCTGACGTGCGGGTCGTGACATCGAGTTCACGGAAAAGCTGGGCTAAGCGATTCATGGTGGCTTACTCCTCGCCAGTTTCGGCCCGAAAGTTCGTGACCAGCTCGGCGGCGTCCAAGCCTTGTTCGCGCAGCCAGCGGACGAGCGGTGCCGTGTAACCGTGAGTCACCAGCACGCGGGAGGCACCGGTCGCGTGGATGGCCTCGTTCAAGCCGCGCCAGTCCGCGTGATCCGAAAGCACAAAGCCGCGGTCGGCCGATTGCCAGCGGCGCGACCCGCGCACGGCCATCCAACCGGAGGCAAACGCGTCGGACACGTCGCCGATCCGGTTCAGCCAGGCGGCTTCACGCGCGGCCGGTGGCGCGAGGATGAGGGCCTGGCCCTTCGCCGAGCGGATGCGATCCGGATCAATCACTTCGCACGGCGGAAACTTCACGCCCGCCACTTCGTAAGGTGGCAACAGGCGATGAATCGCGTCGTGAATGAAGATTGGGCCCGTGGCGGCGTCGAGTTGTGCGAGGATGCGCTGCGCCTTGCCGAGCGAGTAGGCGAACACCACCGAGGTGCGCCCGGCCGACTGGTTGCCGCGCCACCAGTCATGAAGTTCGCGCAGCACTTCCGCCGGGTCGGGCCAGTGATAGACCGGCAGGCCGAACGTGGATTCCGTGACAAAGGTGTCGCTGCGCACCGGCTCGAAGGTCGCGCAGGTCGGGTCCGGCTGGGTTTTGTAGTCGCCACCCGCCACCCACACTTCACCCCGATGTTCGACGCGAATCTGCGCCGCGCCCAAGACATGTCCGGCCGGATGAAATGAAACGGTGACGCCGTTGATCCTCCGCCGTTCGCCGTACGGGATGCCCTCGAGCGATGCCGCCTGGCCGAGTCGCTCACGCAGCACGCCCATGCCGGGGGCCGCGCCCAGGTAATGCCGCGAGCCGGGCCGCGCGTGATCCGCGTGGGCGTGCGTGATCAACGCGCGGTCCACGCCGCGCCAGGGATCGATGAAGAAATCCCCGGCGGCGCAATGGAGGCCGTGTTCGGTGACTGCCAGCAAGGGCATCTCCCGTCCATAACCGAGTTTGCCCCGCAAGGCAAAGGCTTCGCCTTGGCGACCACTTTCTCATGTGCAAAGCAACGGGCGTGGCTGAATCGAACCACCTCGTGCCGCCTCCCTGTTTCTCAAACTGGACAACCGTCCTTTCCCCATTTTCGGTCATTGGTCCTTTGACCATTTAACTTCCGCCGGCAACCCCTCCGGTTCCACTTCGAGCCAGCTCCCCAGCGGCATGGATGATTTGATGTCGCCGCCCGTGCTGAGCACGAACCAGCCGTCTGCCAGCCGTCCGTCGATGTTGTCCTTCGCCTCCCATTCGGCACCCGAGGCCGTGAAGCGCCCACGTCGCAGCGCGACCCAGTGGCCGTCCACCGACTTCACCCAGCCGTTGCCGAACCGGGCGGTGCGCGGCTCGTTCACGCTCTTGAAATCGCGGCGGAAGTCCTCGACGAACGAGTAGAAGCCGGTGAACGCCTGGTCGCCCGTGCGCGTGCGAAAGGTGACGAGATGCTTCCACGCGTTTTCCTTGGGCAGCCAGAGATGGCCTTCGTAAGCCGTCTTGCCCGGGGCCCGGGTGGCACGCACGAGGAACTTGTTCGTCTGCCCGATGGCCCATTCGAAGTCCATCATGCACTGGCCGCCGGTGCCTTCGCCGCCGAAGCGTTTGATGCGGACGCCGTCGCCCTCGTGCAGCAGCTCGACGCGTTGCTCCGGCGTCACGGCGTTCGGGTCATCGCCCTTGGTCGGATCCCACACGGAGAAGATGGCGGCCTTCCTGCCGTTGCCGAGTTCCTGAACGCCGAAGTAGCCGGTGTTCCAGCCGCACGCCATGAAGAAGCTGCCGGTGGTGGATTGTTCGACGATCAGCTCGTTGTAGAAGAGCGTGGCATCCGGCGCGGCCCAGCCCCAGTGAACCGAGCGGGCCGCGCGAAATGGTTGCGGCTCGGCGGCGGAGACATGAAAAGCGAGGCATGCCAACGCAATGGCCACGAAAAAGCCCGGGAGACGCAGAGATGAATCGCGCGGAGCGACGCGACCTGGCGCGGTCGTCCCGGCACCTTGGGTGTGAGCCTGGCGGTTCAGCTTTGAGATTCGTAGTTTCATTCGTCGCGAAGGCTGCCACTTTCATTTCGTCCGGTCAGCCACGAACTCAATCCCGTCAGCGGCCGGAAGCCAGGCTGGTTTCGCCGCCGTCACCTTTCCGGCCAATCGTGCGAATCAGCTCCCAGTCGAGGTGAACCCCGTCAGGGGTGCGCTGGAAGCCGAGGATGTCGTCAATCCCCTGGAGGATGGCGCCGTCGTCAGCGGCAATCCCAAACAGCGTCCGGCAAAACCAGACCATGCGCTCGACGGAATCAAAGTCCCACGAGTAGCGCACCGTGGCTTCGGAAACGCCGGTAAAGCCGGCCCCCAAGCAGAGCTTCGTCATTTGGCCTGCTGGAAAAAATCGCCCGTCATGACCGTCGGGATTGTGCCCGGCCACAAATTCGTTCAACCAGCGGGCGACGTTCGAGCCTTCGCGCACATCGGCGGCACCGAGGATGCCGCCCGGCTTCAACACGCGAAACGCCTCCTCGAAGAAACGCCGTTGCTCAACCGTGTGATGGAGTCCCGACAGGTTGGCCACGCGATCCACCGACTCATCCGGCAATCCAAAACCGGTGATTGCTCCGTGGGGCACGCGTCGCACATAGGGAGGCAGGTGGACGGCAAACGCTTCCGAGGATTCAATGGCCAGGAGCTGGATGTCCGAGCCGAGGCATTGGTGGACCTTCTCCAGCAGATAACCACCCCCGGCGGCCACGTCGAGCAGCGTCAGTCCTGCGCGCAGCTCGAGTGGATCGATCAGGAGATCCCGCTCGGCTTCCCGGGCGGCGGGAAACGCCGCGTTGGCCGAGTGATAATCCTTGCCCCGCTTGACCCAGGTTTTCCGCCAGTCTTCGTCGTTCAATTCCACACCAGGTTGCTCTTGGCCTTTTCAATTTCGAGTTCCTTGCGGGCAAGGCTGATCTTGGTCTTGATCAGTTCGCTGCTGACCTCGTTGGCTCCAGCCAGCTCGCGTTCGAGTTGCGCGATGCGCCGTTCGTATTCGGCCACGCGTTCGCGAATCTCCGGTTGCAGCCGCGTGAGCCGCTTATTGATGACGTCCACCTGGCTGGTGGCGTGAGCCTCGGCGGCGAGCGCGTCGTTGCGTTGTTGGACCAGGCGTTGCACGAAATGTTGTTTCAGCCAGCCGGCGAGTTGTTGCATCAGACCCTGACGCAACGCTTCGGCTTCCGTTGGTGGGGGCAGGGCGGGTGAGGACACCATGAGATTGCCCATCGTGGCCGGGTGGAAGCGCGGCCGGGAAAGTCGCATGATCAAGATGCCAGTGACCAGCAGCAGCAGCGCCAGCGCGGCGGGCCACCATTCGTTCAGGCCACGCGCCTGAGCGGTGGCCAGGTAATGCTGGCGCAGGGCATGCAAGGCGGCGGCTTGCACCGGGCTGACCGGTTGAGCGGTCGCGCTCAGGGAATCTCCGGGCTGGAATTCGACGTTTACAAACACTTCGCGCGCATACTCGGCGCGGGCGGCCGCGGTAAGGGCGGCATCAAAGGTGACATTGGGGGCGGCAAATCGCGCGGCATGGTCACTCCACTCTTTTCCCTGTGCGGCCAG
>CAYXDZ010000012.1:14431-20364 GCA_964463815.1 uncultured Verrucomicrobiota bacterium
TTCCTCGGCGGCGAGCGGGAGCGGCCATTCCCGGGCCAACCCCTGCATGAACAACTCGTGGCGCTGCCGGTAGTCCTTGAGGAACCGGTCGGCAGCCTGGTCCGCCACCCGGGCATCGAACCGGTACAGCGGCGGCAACCGCCGGCCCTCACGCAGCCGGGCGGCTTCCGTGGCGGCCGTGTCTTCGACGATCAACCGGGTGGGGGTGGTCACGGTGCGATCAGCCAGATCGCCGGGCTGGTAATCCGGCACCTGCTCGCGCCACCAGCGGGCTCCGAAGAGGATGCCTTGGGCCACCATCGCCAGCAGTCCAACGATCATCAGCAGCCGACCGAAGGCACCGCCCGCCGAACGGGCAACGGGGTGCTGCGGGGTTATGATGGCCGGTGAAGTCACGCGAAAACCGCTATAGCAAGGCACCCCGGCCGGCGCGACCCTTTTTTGAGTTCGGCCGACGGGCTTTTTCCTTCTGCGGCGGCGAGGTTTTGCCCACCATGAGTGGGTGACGGGAATGCAGATCATTGCGGGCGCGATCGTGGTGGTGTTCGCCGGGGCCAGTTTTTTCTTTGCCCTGGCGGAGACGGCGTTGCTGTCACTGGGGGAATGGCGCGTGCGCCAGTTGGCGGCGGAGGGAGGCCGGGCGGGCGGCCGGGTCATCCGCCTGCTGCAAGACCCGGCGGAACTGGTGGCCTCGCTCGCGTTCGGCTCCACCACGGCCAATTCGCTGCTGGTCACGGTGGTCCTGTTGCTCACCTTGCACGGCCAGTGGCTGCATTCGCTGGCGATGGTGATCCTGCTGCCGGTGGTGCTGGTCGGTTGCGAAGTCATTCCCAAGACCCTTGCCGTCCGGGCGCCCGACCGGTGGGCCTTGCGCGTGGCCGGGCCGATGCAGGTGTTTCACCGGATCATTTCCCCGCTGCGCCGGGTGGCGCGCACGTTGACTGCGTTTGCGCTGCGGCGACTGGTGCCGTCCAGCGTGCGGCCCAAATCCCAGATGACGGAGGCCGAATACGAGGAGTTGATCGAACTGGCTTTCCAGCATGGTTCCATCGCCCGCACCGAGAAGGACATCATCCTGGAGGTCATCCGGCTGGACCGGCGCACGGTACGCGAGGTGATGCGACCGCGGACGCAGATGATCGCCCTGCCGGATGACTTGTCCGTCGAGGAGATGCTGGCCGCGGCGCGCAAGCACCGGCACCGCCGGCTGCCATTGTATGACGAGACGCCCGACACCATCGTCGGCATTCTCAACGCGCGAAAGCTCCTGCTCGATCCCCAGGTCGATCTTGCGGAGGTGATCGAGTTCCCTTCGTTCGTGCCGGAGACGATGAACCTGTTGACGCTGTTGCACAGTTTGCAGCGCCAAAAGCGCGGGCTCGCCGTGGTGCTGGATGAATACGGCGGCACCGCCGGCCTCGTCACGTTAACTGACATCTTGGGCGAATTGATCGGGGACATCCGGGGCGAAGGGGAAGTGGCCCAGGTGGCGCTGGAGCACCTCGGCCCCGGACGCTGGCGGGCGAACGGCACGCTGAAGCTTGAGGACTTTCGCGCGGAATATCCGGCCCTGCGCGAGCACGCCGAAGTGGACACCCTTGGCGGCCTGCTCGTCAGCCGGATGCAGATCGTGCCGCATGCCGGACAGAGCGTGCTGGTCGATGGCCTGCGGTTGACCGCCGAAGAAGTGGACGAACGGCGCGTGCGCAAGGTGCGCGTCGAGGTGCTGCAAGACCCGCGGGCAAAAGGAGGTGGCGCGTGAACGCTTTCCTGCTCATCGCGGGCGTGCTGCTCGCCATGGTCATGTCTTTCATTTTCTCCGGCATGGAGTCCGGCTTGTTCGCGCTGAGCCGGTCGCGCATCCGCCAGTTGATGCGCGCGGGCGACCGGCGCGCGGTGTTGTTGCATGGCTATCTGGAACGGCCGGAGCGCTTTCTCTGGACGATTCTCACCGGAAACACCGTCGCTAATTTTCTGCTCGTGGCGCTGCTGGTGACGACGCTTTACGGGGCCTTGCCGCTGGAATCCGTGAGCTTCTGGAGCCTGCTGGCCGGGGCGTTGTTTCTGGTTTACCTGCTGCTCGATCTGCTGCCGAAAGTGTTGTTCCGCCGTTTCCCCAACCGCCTGTGTCTGGCGCTGGTGATGCCCTTCCGCTGGCTGGCGATCATTTTGACGCCGTTGGTGGCGCCGCTGGCCTGGCTGGCCAACCGGTTGGCCGGGGGCGAAGCGCGCGGGGGGCAGATCTTCGGCAACCGCGAGGAACTCCGGGCGTTGATGGAGGGATCCCAAAACCCGCTCAGCAGCGAGGAACGCCGGCTCGTGAACCGCGTGCTCAATCTTCAGAAACTGACCGTCCAGCGTGTCGCGGTGCCGTGGGACAAGGTCCGGCGGACCACGGAGCACATGCCCGCCGCCGCCGCCCGCGCGGTCCTCGCCGAGAGCGGGCAATCCCGGATGCCCGTGACCTCCGCCGACGGCCGCCAGGTGATCGGCGTGATCAGCATCAAAACCCTGCTGTTCCATCCGCGCATTGAAAGCGCCGGGCGGGTGCGCGACTTCATGACGCCCGCCTTGTTTTTCGAGGCCAACACGCGTCTGGAGGAGGCCTTGCGCCAGTTCCAGCAGGGCGGCCATCGCCAGGCCATTGTGCTGGATGCCACCCGGCAACCGGTGGGCATCGTGAGCCTTACGGACGTGCTGAAAATCATTTTCGGGGAGGTGAACTTGTGAGCCTGGAACTGCCCTACTTCGCGGAAGTCATCCTCGGCACCTTGCTGGTGCTCCTCCTCGTCCTGTTGAACGGCTTCTTTGTCGCGGCGGAATTCGCCATCGTCAAGGTGCGCGACACCCAGCTCGTGGGCCTGGTGCAACGCGGTCAAAAGCGGGCGAAGATCGCGCAACAGCTTCTGCACAATCTCGATTCGGCGTTGAGCGCCACGCAGTTGGGCATCACGCTGGCGAGCCTTGGGCTGGGCTGGTTCGCCGAGCCGATCTTTGCCCGGTTGCTGGAGCCGATCCTGGGCGTGCTCGGAGTGGAGTCCGCGAGCATGAAGCACACGATCTCCTTCACGATCGGTTTCTCGGTGATCACCTTCCTGCACATCGTCGCCGGCGAGCTGGCGCCCAAATCACTGGCCATTCAAAAACCGTTGCCCACCACGTTGTGGATCGCGCTCCCGCTGCGCTGGTTTCACACGGTGACCTTCCCCTTCATCTGGGCCTTGAACCACGCGGCGATGTTTTTATTGCGCCGGGTGGGAATCGAACCGGTCAGCGAATCAGAGCTGCACCACTCGGAAGAGGAGTTGCGCCTGCTCCTGGCCCACCCGCCCAAGGGCGCGGACGGCTCGCGGTTCGGCCGCAGCCTCGTGCTCAATGCCTTCGACCTGTCGCAGCGCATCGCCCGTGAAATCATGCGGCCGCGGCACGAGATCACCGGCCTCGACACCGACGCCAGCATCGAGGAATGCCTGGAGATCGCCCGGCGCACGCGTTACTCGCGCTTTCCCTTGTGCGAAGGCGGCGACCTGGACCGCACGTTGGGCGTGGTTCACATCAAGGATCTCTACGCGCGCCAGTCGCCCGACGGCCGCGGCCGGGATCTGCTGCCGGCGGCGCACAAGATCTTGTACATCCCGGAAACCACCCGGCTGGAGCGCTTGTTGCAGTTCTTCCTCGAACGCCGCCTGCACCTGGCGATCGTGGTGGATGAATACGGCGGCACCGTCGGCATGGTGACGCTGGAAAATGTGCTCGAGGAACTCGTCGGTCAGATTCAGGACGAGTTCGATCAGGAGCAGCCGTTGATCACCCCGGCGGGCGAGGGCGTGTGGACCCTCGATGGCGCGCTGCCGCTGCACGAACTGGCCGAACTGACCGGCGAAGAAATCTTCAGCGAAGGCATCAGCACGACGAGCGGTTGGGTCACGGAGCGGTTGGGTGGCTTCGCCAAAGTCGGTGATGTCGTGCCTCTGGAGCGCCACGAACTGCGCGTGCAACAGATGGACGGCTTGCGGGTTGCCTCGGTGAAAGTGTCGCGCATTCAACTGACGCCGCCGGAGTGAGGGCGTCCTGAGCGGCCGCGAAAGGCGTGATTCGTGATCCGTGAAGGGTGTCCAGTGCGTCCCAATGCTGCTCCATCACGCATCACGCATCACGTCTCTCACCTTTTTCACTCCGTGCTCGCCGTGAGGGCACCCCCCCAATACCTTCCCCGCCGATGACCGATCCAATCTCCAGTCCGCCCGCGGGACCGTTGCTGCGCACGTTGAAAGCCCGGGGCCAGTTGCTCGAACCCACCGTGCTGGTGGGCAAGGCGGGTTTGAGCGCCGAGTTTTTTCGCAACCTGGCGGCCGAGTTCGAACTGCGGGAGTTGGTGAAGGTCAAGTTCACCGCCTTCAAGGAGCAGAAGAAGGAACTGGTGAAGCAGTTGGTGGCCGGTTCGGGCAGCCACCTTGTGATGCGCGTCGGCAACGTGGCCGTGCTCTACCGGGAACATCCCGATCCGGCGAAGCGCAAGTTTGCCGCGGCTTGAGCCCGCCGGTTTGAAACCGTGCTACCGGCTGGCCTCGCGGATCTTCACGAGCCGGGCCAGCACGGCGGGCATGTCTTTCAAGGGAACCATGTTCGGCCCGTCGCTCAGCGCCTTTTCCGGATCCGGATGCGTCTCGATGAACAAGCCGTCCGCCCCGGCGGCCACCGCGCAGGCCGCCAGCACCGGGGCAAACTCGCGTTGCCCGGATGACTTGTCGCCGCCGCCGCCGGGCAGTTGCACCGAGTGCGTGGCATCAAACACCACCGGGCAGCCCGTTTGTTTCAGGAGCGGGATCGACCGCATGTCCGCGACGAGATTGTTGTAGCCGAAAGTCGTGCCGCGCTCGGTGAGCAGAATCTTTTCGCCACCGGCCTGCCGCGCCTTGGCCACCACCGGACCCATTTCCTGCGGCGAGAGGAACTGCCCCTTCTTGATGTTCACAATGGTGCCCGTGGCCACCGCCGCCTCGATCAAATCGGTTTGCCGGCAGAGGAACGCGGGGATTTGGAGAATGTCCACGACGTCGCCCGCGACGGCCGCCTGGGCTTCCGTGTGAATGTCCGTGACCACGGGAATGCCCAGCTTCAGCCGGATGCGCTGGAGGATTTCGAGGCCGGCCTCCATGCCGGGGCCGCGAAAGGACTTGCCCGAGGTGCGGTTGGCCTTGTCGAAACTCGCCTTAAAGACGTAGGGGATGCCGAGCTTGAGGCAGGCGCGTTTGAGGTAACGGGCGATGTCGAGGCACAAGTCCTCGCTTTCGATGACACACGGGCCGGCGAGCAGGAAAAGGTCGCGGCGGCGGGAAAGTGATTTCCAGAGGTTCGTGGAGGCGGAGCGCACGTCCGCTTTCTAGCAAGGTGGCCAACCAGGTGTCGAACAGGATTCCCTCAAATCACCGAATAGGAGAACACTCACTTGGAATCATCACTGAAGATGTCTGAAATGCCGCACCGCAGCCGGGCAAGTAGTTGATCCAGGGTTTTTAGCGTCACGTTCTGCTCACCCATTTCCATGCGATGCAGGGTGGAAACTGAAACCCCGAGCTTCCGCGCAAATTGGGTATAAGTCTGCTCTCCTCGTTTTCTTCGCAAGAAGTCACTGAGTTGCTTTTCCAAAGTGCGCGCCACGGCGGCAATCTGCGTGGAACCATTTTCCACATGTGGAAAACAAGGCTTGCCATCGCCCGGCTGTTTGGGTAGTGGTCGGTACGAAATTTGGATCGGCGGCCAGGGCGGAACCGATCCTTACCAAGCCTCAACCGATCACACATGAAAACCAAAGAACTGTCGTGCCACGAAGGAACACGCAGTCTGGTGAAAGCCGCCGTGCTTTCTGTTGTCCTGCTGCTCACCCCGCAATTCAACGTCCCGGCCCAGGAACTGCCACCCATACCGGGCGG
>CAYXDZ010000013.1:0-17179 GCA_964463815.1 uncultured Verrucomicrobiota bacterium
CGGATTTTGTTCACCTTGGGCATTTTGGTCATCTGCCGGGTGATTGCCATCATTGGCGTTCCCGGTCTGGACGGGGCGGCGTTGAAGGCCTATTTCGATCAGATGGCTGCAGCGGGCGAGTCGGGCGGTGCGTTGGGTTTGTATAGTATGTTTACCGGTGGGGCACTGGAGCAGTGCGCCATCGGCGCGCTGGGCATCATGCCTTACATCAGCGCGACAATCATCATCCAGTTGCTGACTGCGGTGATTCCCGCGTTGAGCAAGCTTTCGCGGGAGGAAGGCGGCCGGACGAAGATCATTCAGTACGGGCGCTACCTCACCGTGTTCCTCTGTCTGGGCCAGGGCTTGGCAATGTCTTACGGGTGGGAGAATCCCGGTGCGATTTTTCCAGGATTTGAAGACCGGTTGGTTTTGTTCTCCGACGATCATTTATGGTGGTACCGCTTACAAACAGTGTTGGTACTGACCACGGGAACCTTGCTGCTCATGTGGTTGGGTGAGCAGATTACGGAGCGCGGCATTGGCAACGGTATTTCTTTGGTCATTACTGTCGGCATTATCGCGCGTTTTCCCCAAGCGATCACCGGCGCATGGCGGATGCTTATGCCGCCCGGTGATGAGGAAGCAACTTTCCGGCTCTTCCACGGGATCGCCTTGCTGCTTTTGCTGGTGGCCGTGGTGGCCGGCGTGGTGGCGATCACCCAGGCGCAGCGCAAAATTCCGGTGCAGTATGCCCAGCAGACCCGTGGTCGCCGGGTTTATCAAAGTGGCAGTTCCTTCATGCCCCTGCGGGTCATCTACGCC
This sequence comes from uncultured Verrucomicrobiota bacterium, assembly GCA_964463815.1. Lineage (GTDB taxonomy): Bacteria > Verrucomicrobiota > Verrucomicrobiia > Limisphaerales > RI-55 > RI-55. The sequence goes on from CAYXDZ010000013.1 coordinate 805, forward strand.
GGCGTTATGCCGATCATTTTCGCCAGCGCTCTGCTGATGTTTCCGCAGAAGATTTTCGAGTATTTGGGAAAGAGCTTCGACATGCCGTTCCTGATTGAAATCGGCAACCAGTTGCTGCCCGGTTATGCGCTGCACATTTTCGCCTACGCGGTGTTGATCCTCTTCTTCAGCTACTTCTGGGTGGCCACGCAGTTCAACGAAGTGCAGATTGCCGACGACCTGAAGAAATACAACGGCTACATTCCGGGCATCCGCCCGGGCAAGGCCACCAGTGATTTCCTGCACAATACGATGAGCCGGATCACCCTGGCGGGTTCCTTTTTCCTGATCCTCATCGCGATCATTCCGGAGGTGCTCTACACGTCGATGGACATTGATTATCTCGTTGCCTCCTTCTTCGGTGGCACCAGCATGTTGATCGCGGTGGGCGTCATGCTCGACACGATGCGGCAGATGGAATCGCACCTCCTGATGCGACACTACGATGGCTTCCTGAAGAAGGGTCGGCTCAAGGGCCGCATCTAGCCTTGTTCGTCCGGCTTGCCGGGCGGGCCTGTTCCCGTGAGTTCCTCGACCATCATCTTAAAGAACGAACGGGACTTGGAAGCGATGCGCCCGGCGTGCGGGGTGGCGCGGGCGGTGTTGGATGACGTGACGGCGATGATCCAGCCAGGGGTCACGACCCGGGAAATCGATCAGTTCGCCGCCGAGCGGATCAAGAGCTACGGAGCGCGCAGCGCGTTTCTCGGGTATCGCAACTACCCCTGCAACGTCTGCATCTCGGTGAACGACGAAGTCGTTCACGGTCTGGCGGGCGGCCGCCGGTTGAATTTTGGCGACATCGTCAGTGTGGATGTCGGCGTTCTTTACAACGGTTTTGTGGGCGACAATGCCCGGACGGTGGCGGTCGGTGGCTGTGACGCCGCCGCCCAGGCCTTGCTGGATGTCACCGAACAATCGCTGTATGAGGGCATCGCGGAAGCGGTTCCCGGCAAGCGGGTCGCGGACATCTCACGGGCGATTCAAGGCCATGTCGAACGGCACGGCTTCAGCATCGTGCGGGAGTATGTCGGGCACGGCGTCGGGCGGACAGTTCACGAGGCTCCGGAAGTGCCGAACTTCGTCGATGGCCGCAAGTCGTCGCCGCTGCTTAAGCCGGGGATGACGCTCGCCATTGAGCCGATGGTAAACGCCGGCCGGCCGGATACAAAAACGCTAAATGATGGCTGGACAGTGCTGACGGCCGATGGTTCACTTTCCGCCCATTTTGAGCATACGGTCCTGGTGACCAGCGGCCAGCCCGTCATCCTGACATGCCCGGAAATGATGCCATCGAACTTGAAGCCGCGGTGATCACGGTTTTGCCGGCGGGGCGGTTGCGGGCGCGGCTGATAAACGGCCATGAATTGATCGCCCGCATTCCGCGGCGCAGTCAGGAACGGTTGGGTGGGGTGGGTGTCGGTGACAGTGTATTGGTGACCGTCAGCCCGGGCGACATGTCGCAGGGCGTGGTTGGAACAATTTTGAAACGAATCAAGAAACATGAAAGTTCGCGCGTCAGTTAAGAAACTCTGCGAGCATTGCAAAGTGATCCGTCGTCGTGGCGTGATCCGTGTGATCTGCTCCGCCAACCCCCGGCATAAACAGCGGCAAGGCTAATCCCAGCGTATGGCACGTATCATTGGTGTGGACATTCCCGGCGACAAGCGCATCGACATTGCGCTCCGCTACATTTATGGCCTCGGTCCGGTCAACTCGAAGCAGATCATCGAGCAGGCCAAGATTGATCCGAGCATTCGGGCCAAGAACCTGACCGAGCAGCAGCTCGCGCAGATCGTTCATGTGATCCAGGAAGGCAAATACGTCATCGAAGGCGATTTGCGGCGGGAGATTCAGATGAATCTCAAGCGCTTGCAGGGCATCAAGTGCTATCGCGGCATCCGCCACATCCGCGGGTTGCCCGTGCGCGGGCAGCGCACCGGCACCAACGCCCGCACCCGCAAGGGACCGCGCAAAACCGTCGGTGTCCAACGCAACCCCAACGCCAAGACTGGCATTCATTAACCCAAGCTTTCGAACGTATGTCCGACGAGATCAAGAACCCGACCCCCGAGGTCAAGAAAGAGAAGCCTGTCAAAGCCCCGCGCAAGAAGGCCGCCGCCACCACTGAGGCGGCGACCGCGTCGGGCCCCGAGGCTCCCGCCGCTGCGACGACCATTGCCGCCGGGGTTGCCGCTCCGACCGCCGCTGAACTGCTCGGTGAGGACGCGGGTGCCCGCAAGATCATCAAGGCGAAGGGCTCCAAGAATGTTGTCGCCGGGGTGGCCAACATTCTCGCGACTTTCAACAACACGCTGGTTTCCATCACCGACATGCAGGGGCAGGTGATCGGCTGGTCGAGCGCCGGCCGCATGGGTTTCAAGGGGTCGCGCAAGAGCACCGCATTTGCCGCCCAACAGGTCGCCCAGGACGCCGCCCGTCAGGCCATGTCCCACGGCATGAAGGAAGTCGAAGTGCGCGTCAAGGGTCCCGGCTCCGGTCGGGAATCCGCCATCCGTGCGTTGCAGGCGATTGGGTTGGACATCACGTGTATCAAGGACGTGACCCCGGTGCCCCACAACGGTTGCCGTCCGCGCAAGAAGCGTCGCGTGTAGCCACAATTTCAACCTTTCAACGCTTTACCAACACATGGCTCGCTACACAGGTCCCCGCGTCCGCATCAGCCGGCGTTTCAACACCCCGATCTTTGGCCCGTCGAAGTATCTCGACCGCCGCAGTTACCCGCCGGGCATGCACGGCCCGCGTTCCCGCCGCAAGCTCACCGAGTACGCGCTGGGGTTGGTGGAAAAGCAGAAGATGCGTTACTACTACGGCCTGCTCGAACGCCAGTTCCGCGGGGTTTACAAGCGCGCCCTGCGCAAGCGCGGCGTCACGGGCGAGACGATGTTGCAGATTCTGGAGGCCCGCCTGGACAACGTGGTGTTCCACCTGGGATTCGGCAGCACCCGGGCGGCCGCGCGGCAGATGGTTGCGCACGGCCACATCCAGGTAAACGGCCGCAAGGTTTCCATCCCCTCTTACGCGCTCAAGGTCAATGACATCGTGCAGGTGCGCGATTCCAGCGTGTCCCGCCAGATGGCGAACCGCGGCCTCGAGATGTCCACCAGCCGGGCGGTCCCGGACTGGCTTTCGCTGAACAAGGACGCCTATCGTGGTCAGGTCATGCGGGTGCCGACGCGTGACGAGATCCAGCCGATCGCCAACGAGCAGGCAGTCGTTGAATTCTATTCCCGTTGATCCGTTGCGCCTCCGGGTGGGGGCGCGAACCTCGCAATTATATGGGTGTCCGTCGCGACGGGAAGCAGACGGCGGCCACCAGTTTAAAATTGCATTACCAGTAATAACACTATGCCAGTACGTTTAGGTCGGTTTGAAATGCCCAAGCGCTTGTCGAAAGACGAGTCCAGCGCCACGGAAACTTACGCCAAGTTCATCGCCGAGCCGTTTGAGACCGGTTACGGCTACACCATTGGCAACTCGCTGCGCCGGGTGTTGCTGTCCTCGCTCGAAGGCGCGGCCATCACCTCCATTCGCATTGATGGCGCGATGCACGAGTTCGCCACCGTTGACGGGGTGGTCGAAGACGTCACGGAGATCGTCCTCAATTTGAAGAAAGTCCTGTTCAAATGTCATGTGCGCGAGCCGCAGACCCTTCTGCTTTCGGTGAACAAGGAGGGCGAGGTCAAGGCCGGCGACATTTCGCTCAACCAGAATGTGGAGCTTGTCAATCCGGGCCAGCACATCTGCACCCTTGATAAGAAGAAGAAGTTCGACATGGAGCTGGAAATTCGCGTCGGTCGCGGCTTCTTCACCGCCGATGAGAACAAGAAGCCCGAGCAGGCGATCGGTCTGATTCCGATTGATTCGATATTTTCCCCGGTGAGCCGGGTCCGTTACATCGTCGAAAGCGCCCGCGTTGGTCAGCGGACGGATTACGACAAGCTGAACCTCGAGATCTGGACGGACGGCCGGATCACGCCGGATGATGCCTTGACCCAGGCGTCCGCGATTCTTCAGCACCACCTGGATGTCTTCGTCGGTTACGACAAGAACGCGGTGGAGTTCGAGGAAGTTGAAGACCGGCAGGACGACGAGAAGGGCAAGCTCAAGAAGTTGCTCAACATGAGCGTCAACGAGATCGAACTGAGCGTCCGGGCGGCCAATTGCCTGAACAACGCCAACATCACGACCGTTGGTCAGCTCGCCATGAAGACCGAGGCCGAGATGCTCAAGTATCGCAACTTCGGCAAGAAGTCCTTGAACGAGATCAAGGACAAGTTGACCGCTCTCGGATTGTCCCTCGGCATGAACATCGACGCCGCCCTGTTGGAGGCACCGAAGGAAGAGATCACGCTTTAACCACTCATTGAGAGGCAGTCTATGCGACACTTAAAACGAACCGCCAAGCTCGGCCGCACGGGATCGCACCGGAATGCGATGCTGGCGAACATGGTGTGCTCGCTCATCCGTCACAAGCGGATCGAGACGACGCTGGCCAAGGCCAAGGCCGCCCGGCCCGTGGCCGAGAAACTGGTGACCCTGGGCAAGCGCGGCACGCTCCATTCCCGCCGGCTCGCCACCTCCCGCCTGAAGTACGCCGATCGGAAGATGCATGCGACGAAGGATGCCAACGCGAAATTCTGGAAGGCCGATGTCATCCGGATTTTGTTCGAAGAGATCGCGCCGGCCATGAAGGAACGTCCGGGTGGTTACACCCGCATCGTCAAGCTCGGCCAGCGGCGTGGTGATGCCGCCCAGTTGGCGATTTTGGAATGGGTCGATTCGACCACGCCGGTTGAGGCCCCCGTGGCCGCGACTCCCTCCGAAGCGAAGCCGGAAGAAGTGAAAGCGGAAGAGCCGAAGTAATTCCGCCAACGTCGCCGGACATACAATCAAAGAAAAACCCGCCTGGAAACTCAGGCGGGTCTTTTTTTGCCTCAACCAAGCGTCAACCGGGGCACGGCTCAACGCAGCCCCAAGCGACCTCCGTCAATGCGCATACTTTGCCAGTGCGAGCATTTTGAGCTGCTTCTTGATGCGACCGGATCTGACAGCACCATTCGCCAACCTGCCACGCATCCAGCGGCATCGTGCGCCCTGTCGGCCACGCTCGCGCTGGTCGTTGTGGATGGGGTTGTGGTGAGTCCTCCCACCACGCGGTATCAGGGAAAGATCTGGCCACGGATTTCGCCGCCGGTGTTTCCGGTGGTATGGAGGTTGAAGTAAGTGCGCCCATCCACGACTGAACCTGCTGTTGCGGTGTTCAATGTGGTCTTGCCCACGAGCGATCCGCTGGTGCCGAACCCGCCCAGCGTGAACGCGCCCAGGTCAACCAGTATGCCGGCGGCGGTTTCGGCGTCCGCGCGTCCGTGAATGTGCGCCATCGTCGCGGTAGTGCCGAGATCCTGATACTTCAAGTTGAAGTGGAGCTCACGCCCGACCAAGGCGGCGGTGGCCCAGCCCGAGCCCATCGTCGTGACCATCGCTGGCCGCTCGTTGAAGCCGTTGAGCCGGCTCCCATAAACCACCGGGCTGATCTGGCCGCGAATTTCTCCCGGACCGTTCGCGACGGTGTGAATATTCACGTAAGTGCGACCCGCCAGCACGCTGGACCGCTGTTGGGTCGTCAGCAAGATGCTGCCGGCGATGGTGCCCGCCTCGTCAAAGCCGCCCATCGCGTAGGGTTCAAGGTTGATCAAGATGCCCGCCGCCGTCGTGGTGTCCGCTTCGCCGTGGATGTGGGCCATCGTTGCCGCGCCCGAGAGTCCGCTGTAACGGAGGCTGAAGTTCAGCACGTGCCCCTCCAGCATGAAAATACCGGAACCAGTGGCGTCGGTCGTCACCGGCGTCGGTTTCTCGGCATCACCGGTCAAGACGGCGGTGAACGGGGTGGCCGTCAGGTGCGGGAGGATTTGTCCGCGAATTTCCCCCGGTTGATTCGCCGCGGTGTGGACATTGACATAAGTGAGCCCATCAACCACGGCGGCCAACTGGTCCGGCTCCAAGGTGACCGTGCCCGCAAGCGTGCCGTGCGTGCCAAAACCGGCTCCCTTGAACGGATCCAGATCGATCAGGATGCCGGCCGCCGTGGCCACCCCGGCCGGGCCGTGGATGTGCGCGGCGATGGCCGGGCCGGAGAGACCTTGATAGTAAATATTGAAGCTCAATTCATTGCCGACGAGCACGAACGCGCCGTAGCCCACCGCCGGGGTGGCCACGCGATTGGGTCGCTCATAAGCGCCGGCCAGCCGTGCCTGAAATGCCGCCGGGATGATCTGGCCGCGAATTTCTCCCCCTGGGTTGGCGGCGGTGTGAACATTGACGTAAGTGCGGCCGGACAGCAGATGCTCCTTCTGCGTCGCGGTCAGAATCACTTCACCGGACAGGGAGCCGGAACTGCCGAAGGCGCCTCCGTTGTAGGCTTGCAGGTTGATCAAGATGCCGGTCGATTCGCTGGCGGCGGCCGGGCCGTGGATGTGCGCCGCCGTGGCCGTGCCGGACAAGCCGGAGTAGGTGATGTTGAAGATCAGGTGGTTGCCCTGCAACCGGAACAGGGCCGAACCGGTGGCCGTGGTGGTTACTGGGTTTGGGCGCTCCGACGCCCCCAGCAGAACGGAGCTGAACAGGATGGTGTCCCGCTCCGCCAGATCCGCCACGCGAACAAAGCGCGTGGGATCGCCACCGGTGGTCGTGACCGTGCGAGTGGCGGTGACCTTGTCGTTGATCCAGACTCCGCAAAAGACGTCATCCGTCCGCTGCAACACCCAGGGTCCGCCGCCGTTCAGAAAGGAAACCGACATGTCGCTTCCCGCTGGCGTGATGGTGTCCAGCACCACGTTCGCGGGCGAATTGACGGTGACGAGCGCGGGGCTGGAATCGCCGATGCCACCATCCTCGTCGTAGGCTCGCGCAGTAATCGAATTCGGGCCGCTGTTGAGGGTCACCGTAATGCTGAACGGCGCTTTGACCGCCACGCCCAGCAAGGTGGAACCGGCATAAAACTCAACGCGTACCACGGTGCCATCATTGTCGATGGCCGTGGCGCTCAAGGTGACCGTGCCGGGTGCATCGAGGACGGTATTGTTCGTCGGGGCCGTGAGGGAGACGCCGGGCGACTGATTCACCGGTTCCTGCACCGCAATCGTGCCTGTCATGCCGAAGGACACATGAGGCTGGCAAAAGTAAGGGAACGTGCCGGCGGCGTTGAAAGTGTGCTCGAAGGAGCTGCCGCTTCCGCGCAGCCCTGAGTCCCACAGACCAGTGTTGGACGTGCTTGTGTGGCCGAGGCTGCCGCTGAACTGCCACCGCACCGTGTCGCCGACCTGGATCTGGAGGCTGGAAGGGCTGAAGAATGAATCCCCCACCGTGACATTGTGCGTGGCTGCGTTTGCTGAAAGTGCGGTCACCAGCAGGGAGATCATCAAGCCGGTGCGGGCGAAGAAGTGCGGGAAGTTTTTCATGGTGGAAGTAGGTTTGGTCGGCGAAGCGATCATCCGTGGGCGATGCGAATCGCCACCGAAAGTGCCCCGCTTAAACAGTGTGAGGGGCGGGCGGGCGTTGGGTTCCCGGTCATCTCAAAAATTTTCGCCAGTCTGTCGTTGGCGGCATTTCGCTGGTTCCGGACCCGTTTGCTGTGGAAGACTGAAACGCGTTGGCCGGGAACCTTTCCTTGTCTTCCACATCTAAATGGCAGAGCGCCGCATGTTGCCCGAGCCGGAGTTTGAAACGCTGGTGGAACGCCATTACGGCACGCTATACCGTTTTGCCTTGAGCCTCGTGCGTCAACCATCCGATGCCGCCGACCTGACCCAGCAGACTTTTCTGGTGTGGGCGCGCAAGGGGCATCAACTGCGGGATCGCGCGAAGGCCCGCACCTGGCTGTTCACGACGCTCCGACGCTTGTTCATCGAAACCCGGCGCCGGGCGGATCGCCATGTCGATGAGCCGTGGGACGATTTCAATCCGGACCTACCGAGTGTGAGTCCCGGCCGCGCGCGGCAGGTGGATGTTGAAACGCTCCTGGGCGCGTTATCCGAAATCGACGAAGTGTTTCGTGCTCCGGTGACCTTGTTTTATCTCGAAGACTTTTCGTACCTGGAGATCGCCGAAATCCTCGGGGTGCCCCTCGGTACCGTGAAGTCGCGCATTTCCCGGGGCATCGGCCAGTTGCAACAGCGGCTGGCGGACCCGGCTGAAGCCAGCATCAAGACCGCAAAGTGAATCCCCAACAAGCCAGACAAATCCTGCTCGCGTGCCGGCCGGGCACCGCCGATGAGGCGGACCCCGACGTGCGCGCGGCGCTCGCGCTGGCGGAGCGTGATCCGGAACTGGCCACATGGTGGCACCAGCAACAGCAGGTTCAAGCGGCGTTGCGCGGGCGGTTCCGGGAAACTCCGGTTTCGGCCCAACTAAAGGCTGATATTTTGGCGGCGGAAAAGATCATCGTGGCCCCGTGGTGGCAGTCCACGAAAGTCCGGGCGCTCGCCCTGGCTGCGGCGTTGGTGGGTTTGCTGACGGTCCTTCTGTGGCGGCCCGCGCCCGAGGTCGAGACTTTGGACCAATTTCGTGAACGCATGGTGCGAACCGTGATTCGCGAATACCGCATGGACCTCACCACCGCCGTCGAGTCGGACATTCGCGACTTCCTGCGCGCGAACCAGGGCCATCCGGAGTTTCAACTGCGGGGCGCGGTGGGCGAGGTTCCCTTGTTCGGTGCCGGTCGGTTGAGTTGGCGGGGCAAACCAGTTTCCATGATCTGCCTGGAGCGCCGGCCCAACGTCCTGATGTACTTGTTCGTGATCGAGCGATCCGCCCTGGCTGTGCCGCCGGGCGAGTCGCCGGAATTCGTCGAGGTCGTCAACCGGGCGACCGCAAGTTGGGCGGCGGGAAATCTGGTTTACGTGCTGGCCTCCGAAGCAGGGGCGGAAGACTTGCAGACCTTGCTGCCCTGAATCCGGCGAATGCTCACGAGAACCTTTCACCGAACCACCGTGGTCCGTGCCATCAGCCAGTCGAAGTCAGCCGCCGCATCTGCCGTCACTGCGAACGGCAGCCGCGCGGCATCGGGTCGGGCGGCGGGCCTCGTGGATTCGCCAATCCAGCGGTGAGATTCGGCGTGACCATCCGCGAAGGTCAGATTGGCGGAATCCGTGTGCCAGGAGGCCGGCAGATCAAACCATTCGCGCTGCCAGAGGCGGTTCAGAAAGTATCCGTCGTTGATGCTGTCGGGGTGCTCCTCGATGAGCACGAAGATGCGCGCCGGCACCGGCACATCGGCTTCCTTGAAAAACTGGGTGTAACGCGGGTTGTTGACGTTGTAGCCGTCGTAGCTGAATTCACCCGCGTTGCCGATCATGGCGTTCATCGAGTAGCTGCGGACCCGTCGGGTCCAGCCGGCGTCGCGCTGCACATCGCTCACCGCCCGGTCGGCGGGGCAGCGAAAGATGGAACTGGCCCCACCGAGGTAGGGCCCCAGCCCGCCGCGCACCAGCCAGGTGGTGTTGGTGTTGTCCTCGTCCAGTTCCCAGCTCATCACGTTGTTGGCCCAGTTGCGAAACGACCCATAACGAACCGCGTTCTTGGTATCGGCGGCACCGAGATTGTAAGGCAGCGATCCCTGCCAGTCATTGGCGTAGAGCTGGGTGGCGATCGCCAGTTGCCGAAGCTGATTCAGACACGCCGCGCTCTGCCCCTTGCTATGCGCCCGGGACAGCGTGGGCAGCAGCAGCGACGACAGCACGCCGATAACGGCGATGACCACGAGCAGCTCCGTCAGCGAGAAGCCGCCGGCCGCTGTCACGCGAAGCCGTTGCGCTGAGTTTCTGAAGTAAGAGGTCGCGTTTAACATGCCCTTGCTCAAGCGTTGAGAGCATAAAAGCCCGGCTGGAAATGTCAAAATCGACCTCCGCCTGAGGGACTTTGGGGCCTTGGTCTCGTGTGCGCGATTGACGCCCGGCCGTGATCTGCTAGTTTCCAACCCATGAACCGCGGCTTTCGCACCTATTTCTGGTTTTGGTTTGCTGGCTATTTCAGCCGGCCGGCCTGTGCGTGAAGCTGTCGAAACAAGAAATTTTTCAACCAGCCAAACCGCAGGATGCCCGTCCTGCGGTTTTTCGCTTTCAGGCGGCATCCGGCACAACTCCCCAAACTCCATGATCGTCGTCCTTAAACCAAACCTGACCAAGAAACAGGAAGCCGCCGTGCTGCGCGAGATCCGCAAGCTCGGCTACCGGCCGCATGTCATGCGCGGCGTTGCCCGCACCGTGATTGGTGCCATCGGTGATGAGCGCACGCATCACACCCTCGAAACGCTGATCGCCTGGCCCCAGGTCGAGACCGTCATGCCCGTGCAGAAGCGGTTCAAACTCACCAGCCGCGAGGCGCACCCGGCCAATTCCCAGGTGAAGATCAACCGCCACGTCACGCTCGGTGGCGAACAATTTCACGTCATGGCCGGTCCCTGCTCGGTGGAAAGCGAGGAGCAGCTTATCGAGACGGCGATCGCGGTGAAGGCGGCCGGGGCCACCATTCTGCGCGGCGGTGCCTTCAAGCCCCGCACGTCACCCTACGAGTTCCAGGGGCTCGGCGAGAAGGGGCTCAAGCTGCTCGCCAAGGCGCGCAAGGAGACCGGTCTGGCGGTCATCACGGAGCTGTTGTCCGAGAATCACGCGGAGATGGTGGCCGAGTACGCCGACATTCTCCAGATTGGTGCGCGCAACGCCCAGAACTTCCAGTTGCTCATCGCTGCCGCCAAGACGGGTCGCCCCGTGCTCTTGAAGCGCGGGCTCTCGATGAAGGTCGAGGAATGGTTGCTCGCCGGCGAATATATCCTCGCCAACGAAAACCCCAACCTGATCTTCTGCGAGCGTGGCATCCGCACCTTCGAGACTTACACCCGCAACACGCTCGATCTGGCGACCATCCCGATCATCAAAAAGGAATCGCACTGCCCGATCGTGATTGATCCCAGCCAGGGCTGCGGTCGGGCGGACCTGGTGATGAGCCTCTGCAAGGGGGCGACCGCGATGGGTGCCGACGCGTTGCTGATCGAGGTGCATCCCAATCCCGCCGAGGCCTGGAGCGATGGTGCGCAACAGCTCACGCTCGACAACTTCAAGCGCCTCATGGCCGAGTTGCCGCCGTTTGTCGCCGCCTCGGGCCGGACCATGGCCAGTCTGCCAAAATGACAGCCCGCCGGAAAAAAACGGCACCCGTCCCGGAAGGCCGGGGATCAAGCGGTCGTCCTCACCACGCAATTCGCGGAAGTTGATCATGCCATAGCCGGCGCATCCCCATGGTCGAACCGGGCTCCAGGACGCGCCGGACTCGCTCAACCTGGAGGCGAGCTGGGCTTCGTGAACGTGGTGGGTTCCAAGTGAAGGCGGCCGGCCCTTGGTTGCCCGTTCTGCCGGCCGGTTCACCGTGGGTGCCGGCTCGGGCTCAAGTCCTCGCCAAGCCTCCGCAGCGCCGCCATGAAGTAGTCGGGCAACTGCGGGCCGTGGAAGGACATCGTGCGCGGTTCGTAGCCGGGCAGATCGTAGTATCTCGCCGGCACCACGTAGCCGACGTAATCCCCGTTGAAGCTGGTGACATTCGCCGCCATTCCGCGCTCCCGGAATTCCGCTTTGAGTTCCCGCGCCAGTTCCCCGCTGAAGTCACAGGGCGTGGACAGCCACAGCGCATCATTGAAGCGGAAACCTTGCAGCAAGACTTCTTCGCCCACCGGAAGAAACGTGCGCGCCACCCAGGGACGCAATCGCATGCCCGCCGTCAACCGCACCTGCAACGCCGGCAGCGGCAGGGTCATGCCCACGATCCCGAAGCGCACCTCGTTCGTGACCGTGAGCAGAGCGAGTTGCTGATGCGTCTCAGCCGCCAGCGCGCCGCCCATTTGTGTCGCGCCGTCCAAGCCACCCGCCGGTGCGCGCGGCGAGTGACTGCCCATGCCACCGGCGGCGAACACCGCCAGCCCGACAGGGGTTTCCTCCAGCGCGCCTTGCCAGGCGGCGGGATAATCACCATGAAAGTCCATCACCTCCGCCCCGACCACCGTGGCGTGCGCGCCGTAACTGCCCAGCACGGCGGAGTCGCCATCGTCCTGCCGCACCAATACCAGCGCAAATTCCGCATCCACCGTGCCGTCCCCACCACGCAACCGGTTGCGGATGAAATCCGGTGCGGTGAAGGAACCAGTGCCCAGCGCGGCGGGAGAAAGATCGTCCAGGGCGGTCTCGACGGCCTGCGCCAGTTGTTGGGCCAGCCACTCGCGAATCGCCGGTTGAAATGGCCCGGCAAACGCCTCGCCCACCGGGCCTTCGCCCCAGCCGCCGGGTCCGCCGTGCGTATGCGTGGCGCTAAAGAAGACCTGTTCGCGCCGCAAGCGGCGACCGTCCTCCAGTTGGCGCATCGCCAGCGCCGTGACTTCGCGCGGGATGATCAGCGCATCCGCCGACACCACGATGCCGGTTTGACCGCCCACGGCGAACGCGATGGCCTTGGCCCAGAGTTCGTCCTGAACCCCTCCGGCGGGACGGCCCTGACGCGCCCCATAACCGGCGAGCGGGAGGGAGCGAAATTCACCCGCTTCCGGCCGGTCAACCGATGCTCCAACCGTTGGCGTGAGTCGCGCCCGCCCGAAGCCCGCGCGCAATGGTCCCGTCGCAATTGAAGCGATTGAGTTCGAGCCAGCCGGGGTGAGCGCGCTGCGCAATGCCGGCACCTCGTCGAAGGGCCGCCGGTCCACGGTGGTCAGGGTGACGACTGCGAGCAGACCTACGGCAATCAACAATCCCGCCGTGATCCGGCCTGCGATTCGCCAGCGTTGCTTCATCGTGTGACGTCAGACTGCGCGACGAGATGCGGCCTGCCAATCCGAATTGCGGGCAGGCACTGAAAGCTGCAAACCGCTGCTTGCATCAACGATTTCCTTGCGGCCAAATCGCGGGGTTACCTGGCAGCGCACGGCCGGTGGTTATATTGAACTTGGGTTGAGCATGTCCGGGTCGAATGCCTGCTCGAATCCATGCAACCATCCGTTCTCCCGATTATCCCCCGCGGGTACCTCCCCGGCTTGCGCGACTTGACGTGCGCGGCGCTCGCACTTGGTCTTTGCCTCTGGGCGGTCGCGGCCGCACCGATGGTCACGGCCGGGCAGCGGACGCTTGCGGGCGTTGACCAAGGCGAACTGCTGCTCGGTGAGCTGAATTGTATCGCGTGTCACGGCGGCGGCGAAGGGTTGAGCCACCGGTTGTCTTCGAAGCAACCGCCGGCCCTCGGCGAAGCCGGCGCGCGGCTCACACCGCAGTTTTTGACCGCCTTCCTCACCAACCCGCACGCGGAAAAACCGGGCACCACCATGCCGGATGTCCTGGCGGCGCTGCCCGCCCGCGAAAAGGCCGACGTGGTGGCCGACCTCGTGCATTACCTCGCGTCTCTCGGCGAGCCGGACGCCGGTCCCGCCATCGCCGCCGAGCCGTTCAAGTTGGAACAGGGCAAACGGCTGTATCACTCGGTGGGCTGCGTGACCTGCCACGAACCGTTCGAACCGCCGACGGGTGCCAGCGCCATTCCGGCCGGACTCAAGGAGACCTCCGTGCCGTTGGGGAATCTGGCGCATAAGACGACCGTTCGTGAGCTGGTCAAATTCCTGATCGATCCGTTGAAGACGCGGCCTTCGGGGCGGATGCCGGCCATGAATTTGACCGAGGCCGAGGCGACGGCGATTGCCACTTACCTGCTGCGCGAACAAGCACCCGGCCTGGCCGATCCCATGCAAATGGAGCGATTGGCCGGCATCCGCTTTCATTATTTCGAGACCACGCGCCAGCCGACGCAGCCCGCCGGTGACGCCGGGATCATCGCCGAGTTCGCGGACAGTTATCCGGGCCATCTCTCCGCCGACGCACGTGACCGACTCCGCCTCGTGAGTTCCGGCGTCACGGACAAGTTCGGACTCGGGGAACGGGAACGGGAGGATTTCTACGCGTTCTTGTTCGACGGCTACCTTAGCGTGCCGGCGGACGGCGATTACACGTTCTACACCCTGAGCGACGACGGCTCCCGGCTCTACATTAACGGTGAACTGGTCGTGAATAACGACGGCGAACACGGCGAGACGGAGAAGTCCGGCCGGGTCACGTTGACGAAAGGCGATCAGGCGATCCGCGTAACGTTCTTTGAGAACGCCGGCGGCGAGGCGTTGCGGGTGAGCTGGCAGGGGCCGGGCTTCCGCAAACAAGAAATCCCCGGCGGCGTGCTTGCGCACATGGGCCAGGCCATGAAGCCCACCGGCGCGATCGAGTTTGCGATTGATGCCACGAAGGCCGCGCGGGGCCGCGCGCACTTTCAACAACAGGGTTGCGCGAATTGCCACGGCATACCGGATAACGGCCCGGCGCTGCTGGCCGCATTTCGCCTGAAGAACTTCGCCGAACTCAGCACACCCGAGGCTGGCTGTCTTGCCGATCAACCACAAGGCGCGGCGGTGAATTATCATCTGTCCGCGGAGCAACGCGTGGCCCTGCGCCAGACCGTCGCGAACCGCGATGCGCTGGAACAGCCGCTTTCCATTGAGATGGGAATCAAACACACGCTTGCCCGGCTGGATTGTTACGCCTGCCATTATCGCGACGCCGAGGGGGGTCCGGTGGAGGCGCGGCGCGGCTACTTCACGATGGTGGGCGCGGCCGACTTGGGCGATGAAGGCCGTTTGCCTCCACACCTGACCCGCGTGGGAGCGAAATTGAACGCCCCCTGGCTGCAAGAACTGCTGTCCAGGGGCACCAAGGTCCGGCCGTACATGGCCACGCGGATGCCCGTGTTCGGTGAGGCCAACGTCGCTCATCTGACCGCCGCATTTGCGAGGGCCGACGGCGGGGACGAGCCCGATCGCCCGGTGCTGGCCTCAATCGAGGACGCGAAGTTCGGTCGCAAGCTCGTCGGCTCGGCGGGGCTTTCGTGTATCGCGTGTCACGACTTCGGCGAGTTCAAGTCGCTGGGTATTCCGGCGTTGAACCTCACCCAGATGACCCGGCGGTTGCGCAAGGAGTGGTTCCATCAATACCTGGTCAACCCCTTCGCGCTGCGATCGGGCACGCGGATGCCGAGCTTCTGGCCCGACGGACAGGCGGTGAACAACGAGGTCTTCGACGGCCACACCGACCGGCAGATCGACGCGATCTGGGCGTTTTTGAGCCGCGGCGAGCTGGCTTCGCCGCCGGATGGCCTGATCCAGGGGCAATGGGAAATCGTCGCGGAAACCGAACCGGTGATATACCGCCACTTCATCGAGGGCGCGGGCACCCGGGCCATCGGCGTCGGTTACCCAGAGAAGGCAAACCTCGCGTGGGACGCCAACGAAATGCGGCTCGCGTTGATCTGGCACGGCCCGTTCATCGACGCAGCCATGCATCGGCAGGGACGGGGCCAGGGCTTCGCGGGCCCGCTGGGGCACAATGTCGTCAAGTTCGCCGAAGGCCCGTCGCTCGCGTTGCTCGGCGGTGCAGACGCGCCGTGGCCGGCGGAGACGGGGCTCACGGCAGGGTTTCGCATGAAGGGTTATCAGTTCGATGAGCGGATGCGGCCGGGCTTCCACTACGAGTTCCAGGGCGTGCGGGTGGTCGATCAACCGGTCCCGGTGCCGGGTGTAATCGATGCCACTTTCAAGCGCACCCTCACCTTCACGAGCGAGCATCCGCCGGGCAACCTGTGGTTCCGCGCCGCGACCGGTGCCGACATCATCCCGACGGCCAACGGTGAGTGGACGGTGGATGGCCGGATGCGGATCAAGCTTCCGGTGACGCCGGGAACCGCCCGCGTGCGGAAGACCGGTGGTCAGGCCGAACTGCTCGTGCCGGTGAAGTTCACCAACGGCCAGGCCGAGCTCGTGCAGGAGATCGTTTGGTAATGGCGAAACAGTATTTGAGTCATGAATTCGATTGATCAATGCGTCGCGACAACCCCGGTAGGGCGAGGCTCCTGCCGAGCCCCATATTCCGACTCAACCGGAGCCCCACCAAAATCTAATCCCACCAGCCTGCCAGCCCGGGATCCTTCACGGACAGGCGACACTCCTGTCGCCTCGGGACGCGACGGGGCGACAGGAATGTCGTCCTTCCGACTGCTTGCGGTCTGCAAGCTCGTCGCGACCTGTTTGTTCCTGTTGTCATTCTCCTCCTTCGCCGCCACCAAGGCCCAACTGGAGGCCGGGTATTACCGGATCACCCCGTTCGAGCTGCCGGAGAATTCCCATCTCGAAGCCGGTGCCCTGCAACTCATGCCTGACGGCCGGCTCGCCGTCGCCACGCGCTTTGGGGAC
>CAYXDZ010000013.1:17279-19892 GCA_964463815.1 uncultured Verrucomicrobiota bacterium
TGCCCTGCAACTCATGCCTGACGGCCGGCTCGCCGTCGCCACGCGCTTTGGGGACGTCTACCTGATCAGCGATCCCCTCGCGAAAGCGCCCCAGGCTTCACAGTTCAAGTTGTTCGCCAGCGGTCTGCACGAAGTGCTCGGTCTGACGATCCACGACGGCTGGCTCTACGCCACGCAACGCGGTGAAGTCACGCGCATGAAGGATACGAACGGCGACGGCCGCGCGGACATTTTCGAGACGGTCAGCGATCAGTGGGGCATCAACGGCGATTACCACGAGTACGCATTTGGCTCGAAGATGGACGCCGATCACAACATCTGGGTCGTGCTCTGTCTCACCGGCTCGTTCACGAGCGAGGTGCCCTGGCGCGGCTGGGGTCTCCGCGTGAACGCCGACGGCACCACCGTGCCCGTCGCCAGCGGCATCCGCTCGCCGGGCGGCATCGGCACCAATCATCTCGGCGCGATGTTTTACACCGACAACCAGGGACCATGGAACGGCACCTCGGGTTTGAAGCATCTCGTGCCCGGTTCATTTCAGGGCAATCCCTCGGGCAACAAGTGGTATGCGTTGAGCGACGCCATCGGCGAACGTCCCCCCGACCCGGCCAGCGGCAGCCGGTTTCATGTCGAGGCGAAGAAGATTCCGCAGTACCTCCCGGCGGCGGTCCTGTTTCCCTACAACAAAATGGGCCAGTCCGCGTCCGGCATCGCGACCGACTTCACCGCCGGCAAGTTCGGGCCGTTCGCGAACCAGATGTTCGTCGGCGACCAGACGCACAGCACGGTCATGCGGATCTATCTCGAAGAAGTGAACGGCCGTTATCAGGGCGCGTGTTTTCCCTTCATCGAGGGTTTGGGCAGCGGCACCTTAAGCCTGGAGTTCGCGCCGAACGGGGCGTTGTTCGTCGGCGGCACGGATCGCGGCTGGGGTGCGCGCGGCGGCAAACCCTACGCGTTGGAGCGGGTGGACTGGACCGGCCAGGTGCCGTTTGAGATCCACGAAATGCGCGCCCAGCCGGATGGCTTCGAACTGACCTTCACGCAGCCGGTTGATCCCGCGACTGCCGGCAACGTGAACTCGTACCGGCTCGAAACCTACACCTACATCTACCAGGCCGACTACGGCAGTCCGGAAGTCGATGCCGCCCAACCGCGCATCCTGGCAGCGAAACCGGCGGTGGACGGCAAGTCCGTAAGACTCGTGCTCGAGCGCGTGATCGAAGGCTCGATCCACGAACTGCACCTCCCCGGTGTGCGCAACCGCGAGGGACAGCCGCTGCTGCACACCGTCGGCTATTACACGATGAACCAGATGCCGGGTGGCAAGTAAGCGGCCGGTGGTGAATCAGTTAACGATGATCATCCATGACCACTTTCGTTCCCAAAACATATGAACAACTGAGAGCGAAGTTCCCGCTCACGTCGGTTTCAATAGGTTTTTGGGGAATCGAGCTTGTGCCATCGGACCGGTTACCCGCAGCTCAATTGGGCTATAGCGTATTACCGAAAGGCGTGAATCCTGACGCGAGTGATTGGAAGGAATCTTGGTTGGTGATTGGTCGGGAAACGCTCTGTGGCGATCCTGTGTTCATCGAAACAGAGGATCCAGTCCTTCCTGTTTACACGGCCGCCCACGGAACGGGACTTTGGGAACCCCAACTGATAGCTCCCTCCCTAATTGCATTCTTCGAGCTGATGGCACAATTGAAAGAGTTGGCGCCAGGCAGGGAGAGCCCAGTGGCTCTGGATAATAATCCAATTCCCCGGAAGGAACTGCAGAGATTCCGCAAAGTATTGTCTGCTTGTTTAGGTCGGCGCATACCGCTGTTCTGGAAGTCGCTTTGGGAATCTTAGCCGTGGCTCACCGTAGATTTCCCAAGCATTCCCGCTTGTAAGCCTTCGGCTGTTTGCTAGTTTCCGCGCCTCCGTTGGAGGTCAGGCCGGCATTCCTTTGGTTCTGATCACACGCTTTGGTTTCTTCGCACGGCACGTTCGCCGGTCGCCGAATCCCCCGGGCTGCTTCGACGGCAATTCCGTTTTCAACCGGGATGTTTCATTCGCACACATGACTCGAAATCTGAACTGGTCCACCCTCAAAGAAACCTGGCTGGGCAACGTCCGCGGCGATCTGCTGGCGGGCATCGTCGTCGCGCTGGCGCTCATTCCCGAGGCCATCGCCTTCTCCATCATCGCGGGCGTCGATCCCAAGGTCGGGCTTTACGCCTCCTTCTGCATCGCGGTAGTGATCGCCTTTGTGGGCGGCCGGCCCGGCATGATTTCCGCGGCCACGGGCGCGATGGCGTTGCTCATGGTGACGCTGGTCAAGGAGCACGGGCTGCAATACCTCCTCGTGGCCACGTTGCTGACCGGCGTGCTGCAAATCATCGCGGGCGTGTTGCGCGTCGGCGCGGTGATGCGCTTCGTCTCGCGCTCGGTGATGACGGGTTTCGTGAACGCGCTGGCCATACTCATTTTCATGGCGCAGTTGCCGGAGTTCAAGGGCGCGGGCTGGTTGGTGTATGCGATGGTTTCCGCCGGACTGGCGATCATCTACCTGCTGCCCCGCGTCACCAAGGCCGTGCCCTCGCCGCTGGTCGCCATCGTCGTGCT
>CAYXDZ010000013.1:19902-20342 GCA_964463815.1 uncultured Verrucomicrobiota bacterium
TCGGCGGTGCGCTCGTCGTGCTGACGATCCTGGCGATCTGGCTGCAGCTCGATGTCCGGCGCGTGGGTGATCTCGGTGAACTGCCCTCGTCGCTGCCGGTCTTCCTCTGGCCTCAGGTGCCGTGGACGCTCGAAACGCTGTGGATCGTGCTGCCCTACTCGCTGGGCCTCGCCGCCGTCGGTCTGCTGGAATCGCTGATGACCGCGCAGATCGTGGACGACCTCACGGACACGCCGAGCGACAAGAACCGCGAAGCCGCTGGCCAAGGCGTCGCCAACTTCGTGTCCGGCCTATTCGGCGGCATGGCGGGGTGCGCGATGATCGGACAGTCCGTCATCAACATTAAATCCGGCGGACGCGGACGGCTTTCCAGTTTCGCGGCCGGAGTCTTCTTACTGTTTCTGATCGTCGCCGGCGGTACGTGGGTACGGCAGATTCCC
>CAYXDZ010000014.1:0-1063 GCA_964463815.1 uncultured Verrucomicrobiota bacterium
CCATCGCCGACGCCCGTGACGAGGCTGGCCTCGGGGCGCGTGTGTTTGAGTACTATGCCGGCGCGGTCACCAAGTTCTTCGGCCAGACCATCCCCGTGTCGCGCGGCGGCTTTGACTTCACCCTGCGCGAATCGATGGGCGTCGTGGCCGCGATTGTGCCGTGGAACTTCCCGTTTCCCATCGCATGCTGGAAAGCCGCGCCCGCCTTGGCGGCGAGCAACTGTGTCATTTTGAAACCGGCGACGCTCTCGCCGTTGACCGCGCTGAAGCTCGGCGAACTCGCGCACGCCGCGGGTCTGCCGCCGGGCGTGTTGCAGGTGCTGCCCGGTGCCGGGTCGGCCATCGGTGACGCGCTCGTGACGCATCCGCTCATCCGCAAGGTATCGTTCACCGGCTCCACCGAGATCGGCCGGCACATCATGGCGCTGGCTTCGCGTGACTTGAAACGCATCTCACTCGAACTCGGCGGCAAATCGCCGAACATCGTCTTCGCCGACGGCGACTGGGAGCGCGCGGCCGAAAGTTCGCCGATGAGCGTGTTCGCCAACACCGGCCAGGACTGCTGCGCACGCAGCCGGATGTTCGTCGAGCGCTCGATCTACGAAGGATTCGTCGAGAAGTTCGTGGCTGCCACGCGCAAGCTGATCGTTGGCGATCCAGCGAACGACGCGACGCAGATCGGTCCGCTGGTGTCCACGGGTCAACGCGCGTCGGTCGAGGAATTCCTGGCGGACGCCCGCCAGCGCGGCAGCAAGTTTGCCTGTGGCGGCAATCGTCCGTCCGGCAAAGGCTTCTATCTCGAACCGACTGTCCTGCTCGACGTGGACAAGAGCGACCGCTGCTGGCGCGAGGAAATTTTCGGGCCAGTGGTGGCAATCACGTCCTTCGACGATGAGGCCGAGATGCTCCGCGAGGTGAATGCCTCGCCGTACGGCTTGAGCGGTTCGCTCTGGACGAACAACCTCTCGCGCGCGTTGCGGGTCAGTCGTGCCGTGCAGAGCGGCGTGCTCAGCGTGAACTCGCACAGCAGCGTGCATGTCGAGGCACCGTTCGGGGGCTTCAA
>CAYXDZ010000014.1:1163-20313 GCA_964463815.1 uncultured Verrucomicrobiota bacterium
ATTGTCGCGTTTCCCGATCCGTTCGGGCGGCTCGTCGGCAAGCGCTTCACCGCCTCGCACTTCCTTGAATCCGCGCTCACCGAGGGCACGCACGGCTGCAATTACCTCCTCACCGTCAACCTTGACATGGACCCGCTCGACGGTTTCAAGGTCGCCAACTGGGACACCGGCTTCGGCGATTTCGAGATGCGGCCGGACCTCTCGACGCTGTGCGTGCTGCCCTGGCAGACGGCGACCGCGCTCGTGATCTGCGATTACCGGCGTCACGACGGCAAGCTGGTCGCCGAGGCACCGCGCTCGGTGCTGGCCACGCAGTTGGCCCGGTTGAAGAAGTCCGGCCTGACGTGCTTTTGCGCGAGCGAACTGGAGTTCTACCTGTTCAACCAGACCTTTCACGCGGCGTTCGAGAATGGCTACCGCGATCTCCCGCCTTCGAGCGACTACCGGATCGATTACCACATCATGCAGCCGACGCGGGATGAGCCGCTGATGCGCGCCGTCCGTAACGGCATGGTCGGCGCCGGCATCCCGATCGAGAACAGCAAGGGCGAGTGGAGCCGCGGCCAGCACGAGATCAATTTCCGCTACACCACGCCGATCGCGATGGCGGACCGCCACGTCATCTTCAAGCAGGGCGTGAAGGAGATCGCCGAGCAGTTCGGCAAGTCGGTGACCTTCATGGCCAAGTACGCGGCCGGCGAGGCGGGCAATTCGTGTCACCTCCACATGAGCTTGTGGAAGGCTGGGAAGAGCCTCTTCTGGGACGACAAGAAGCACGCGGGCTCGAAATTGTTCCGGCAGTTCCTCGGCGGGCTGCTGAAGTATTCGCCGGAACTGTCGCTGTTCCTCGCGCCGACGGTGAACAGCTTCAAGCGTTACCAGCCGGGCAGTTGGGCACCGACGCGCATGGCGTGGTCCACGGACAATCGCACGACCGGTTTCCGCATCGTCGGCCACGGCAAATCGTATCGCATCGAGAACCGGATGCCGGGCGCGGATGCGAATCCTTATCTCGCCTTCGCCGCGATGCTGGCGGCGGGTCTGGCCGGCATCGACGAAGGACTCGACTGCGGCGACGAGTATCGCGGCAACGCGTACGTGGACGAAAAGCTGACGCGCCTGCCCGCAAGCCTGCGGGATGCGACCGACCTGTTCGAGCGTTCGAAGCTGGCGAAGTCGGTGTTCGGCGAAGCGGTGGTCGAGTTCTACGTGCATCACGCGCGCCTTGAGCAACAGGCGTTCAGTGACGCGGTTACTGACTGGGAGCGGCGACGTTACTTCGAGCAGATTTAGGGTGGCGCTCCTGAATCTGGCGTGGCTTCGGTGCTGGAATCAGGGGTTTTGTCGCCCGAGGACGAGATTCTGCGTTTTTGGGGCAGCAGCGGGCAGCTTGACACCCCGAAGCTCATTGATACTCTCCGCCGTCCGTTTCCGGACGAGTGGGCCCGACTGGCCCTTGGCAGCAACAAACGGCTGTCCTGCGCGAAAACCGGGAAAGACTTTTGACATGAAACGCACGTATCAGCCATCCAAGCGGCGCCGCAAACGCCAGCACGGTTTTCTCTCGCGCCACGGCTCCAAGAGCGGCCGGGCCATCCTGAAGAATCGCCGCCAGGTCGGACGCAAGCGCCTGACTCCGGTTTGATTTCCCGGCTTATGGCCGCCCTCATCCGTCCGCAAGCGTTTCCCCGCAGGCGGCGCATGCAGCTTCCCGGTGAGTTTACCCGCGTACGCACCCAGGGCCAGCGGCTGGTTCACGGGTGCCTGATCATGAACTGGGCCGGCGCGGCCGGCAGTGCCAGCCGCTTGGGCGTGGTGACCAGTCGCAAGCTGGGCCCGGCCGTCGCCCGGAACCGTGCCCGCCGTTTGCTGCGGGAAAGTTTTCGGCGGCACCAGGACATGTTGACCCGGCCGGTGGATCTCGTGTTGGTGGCGCGCAATTCGATCAATGGCCGCGGCCTGCCGGACGTGGAGAAGGATTATCTCGGCGCTTTGCGCCGGGCGGGACTGGTGGGAGCCGAAGCATGAATCCGGTCAAATTCATCCTTATCGGCGGCGTGAAGCTCTATCAGTGGTTCCTGTCGCCGCTGAAGACCGCGCTGTTTGGTGCGGCGGGCCGTTGCCGGTTTACGCCGAGTTGTTCCGCGTATGCCGTCGAGGCGCTGCGGAACCACGGCGCGGCGCGGGGTGCGTGGCTGGCGTTGCGTCGCTTGCTGCGGTGTCATCCGTGGGGTGACTTCGGTCCGGACCCGGTGCCGGAGCCGGGCCGGTCGGAGCGGACATGTTGCCGGTTGCGCCCGGCGCAGCATTAAAGAGTTTTGTAATGGACAAGAAATCAATCGCCGTCATCGGAGCCTGCATGCTTCTGCTGTTCCTGTGGGGGCCGCTGGTCAACAAAATCTGGCCGCCCATTCCGGTGGAGCCGGTGCCGGCAACCGCCGGCGGCACGAACGCCCCTGGACCGACTGCCACCACCCATCAGGCCGCGGCGGCCACCCCCGCGGAGGCGTCCGCGGCCCCGGTTGTGGCCAGTGGTGTTTTCACGGCGGCGGACCAGCCCCCCGCCGCCGAGGCGCTCGCCCACCTGGAGAACGACTTGTTCAAGCTGACCCTGACGTCGGCGGGCGGTGGCGTGAAGGTGGTCGAGTTGAAGAACTACCCCAAACACGTCTCCCGCAAGGCGCGCGGCGATGAAACGGTGGCTACGTTGAATGAAGGAGCGCAGCAACCGGTGCTGGCGATTGCCGGCGACAACAACCATTACGCGTGGCGACCGTTTTCGTCCGAAGGCATGCAGGGTTCAGCCCGCTGGGCCAATGGCCTGGTCGTCACCAAGGAGATCACGCTCTCGAGCAACTACCTGGTGAACGCGCGGGTGCGGATCGAAAATCCCTCGACGAACCAGGTCGCGCTGCCCGGACTGGAATGGAGCCTCGGTGCCTCTTCGCCCTTGGGCACGTCCATGGACGAGCAGTTTACGGGACTGGTTTGGTTCGATGGCGAAGACAAGGTGAATATCGCCGAGTCGTGGTTTCAGAACCGCTTTCTGGGCTGTTTTCCGGGGACGCCCCGTCCGGTTTACACTGAGGGCAGCAGCAACGTGGTCTGGGCCGGTATCCAGAACCAGTTCTTCACGCTCCTGACCATTCCCGATCAGCCGGCCCACAGCGTCACCGCCCGGCGGTTCGATCTGCCGCCGCCCTCGGCCGAGGATCTTATGCTCAGTCCGCGCCTGAACCAGCGACCTTCCGGCCACCAGAGTGCTTTAGTTTATGGGCCGGTTACCGTGCCGCCGGGCGAGGCGCTGGAGCGGACCTTCCGGATTTATGCCGGACCGAAGGAGTACAACACCCTGTCGCGGATCGCCTACCAGCAGCAGAACCACCTGGATGCGGTGATGAACTTCACCGGTTTCTTCGGGTTCTTCGCCAAGCCCTTGCTCGTCTCGATGAACGGGCTGCACAACCTGCTGGGCATCGGCTACGGCTGGACGATCGTGGTCATCACGATCCTGATCAAGCTGCTCTTCTGGCCGCTGACCAACGCCAGCACCAAGTCGATGAAGCGCATGGCCAAGCTCCAACCGGAGATGAAGGCGCTCCAGGAAAAGTATAAGGACGATCCGCAGAAGATGCAGCGCAAGCTCATGGAGTTCATGAAGGAGAACAAGGTGAACCCGATGGGCAGTTGTCTGCCCTTGCTGCTCCAGATGCCCATCTTCATCGGCTTCTACACGATGCTGCAAAGCGCCATCGAGCTGCGTGGCGCGGACTTCCTGTGGATCAGCGATCTCTCCAGCCCGGACACGCTGTTTTATCTGCCGGTCATCGGCATCCCTTTCAACCTCATGCCGCTGCTCATGGGCGTGACGATGTTGTACCAGGCCCGGTTGACGCCGATGAGCCCGGGCATGGACCCGACGCAGCAGATGATGATGCGTTACATGCCGCTGATGTTCATGTTCATCCTTTACGGAATGTCCTCCGGTTTGACGCTTTACTGGACGGTGCAGAACGTCCTGAGCATCGTGCAAACGAAGCTGACCAAGACGGATGACACCAAGCCGGTTTCCACGCCGGCCGCGAAACCCGTGGCCGCCCTGCCCGCCGCCGGAAAGAGGAAGAAGCAACGGCCCGGTTCGTAACCGCCATTCTTATGTCCGCCGAACCCAAAGAAACGCTGGAAATCCTGCTCCATCACCTCGGTTTTGCCGCGTCCATCGACCAGCAGACCACCGAGGATGGCGTGCTGCTCAACGTCAAGACCCCGGACGCCGACCGCCTCATCGGGCGCAACGGCCAGGTGCTGGCCGATCTGCAATACCTGACCAACCGGCTCCTATTTCAGCGCAGCCCGGACGCTCCGAAGGTCACCATCGACATCGAAGGCTACCGCGCCAAGGCGGAGCAGGCTTTGATCCACAAGGCGCTTGAAGCCGCTGAGAAAGTGCATCGCTTGGGCAACGTGGTGGAGCTGGAGCCCATGAGCTCCTACGACCGCCGCATCGTCCACAACGCCCTCAAGGATCACCCGCACGCCACGACGGAAAGCGTCGAGGTTGAGGGCACGACCAAGAAAGTCATTTTGCTCCGGCCCCGGGTTTCCGCCTAATCTTCGCTGCCGTTGCGGCCGATGAAATAATCCGGTGCCTGGCGCGTCTTCCGTGTGTGGTGATGGGCAAGACCCGGCAAAAAAGGGATTGCCGCAGTCGAATCCTCGATTAGGGTTTGCACCGTGATGTCAGTCGCGCGCCGGTTTCGGAAAGCCGGCGCACCCATTCAGATGAAGCAAGTTCTCAAAACCATCCTGGCCCTCGTGGCAACCTTCGGGTTGCTGAGCGCGGAGCTTGGGTGGGTTTCATCCCTCAACGCCGCGCCCCTTCAAAAGGCCGGTTGTTGCGGCGACCAGTGCCCGCCGCGTTGCTGCATTGAGCGCACCAATGAGCTTCCCAAAGATTCCCAGCCCGCCATGCCCGTGTCGGCGCCTACGCAGCAACTTCAGGCGTTCTTGGTGCCTCGTCCAATAGAAGTGTCGGCTCTGCTCACGCTTGAGCCAGCGTCGCTCGGAATTTGTTTCCCTTTCAGTGCCCCCTTCGCTTCTGGAGTTCCGCTCTTCTTGCGGACTCATTCCTTCCTCATTTGATTCGTTTCGGACGGTCGTGTTGTGCCCTGCCGTCGTAACGGTTGGGTTTCCTCCCCTTTGACTTAACTTAATCCCGGCGGCTCATCCGCCGGTGGCCGACCATGAAACGAATAATTTCCGTCTGCAGCGGCGCGGTCCTGATGCTGACCCTCCCGACGCAGGCATCTGCAGCAACCAACAGCATCCAACTTTCGGGCGCGTATCTCAACGAGCTGGCCGAGCTCATGCGGACCAACCATCCGGCTTTGCGTGCGGCCGCCAGCCGGGTGCGCGCCGCCGATCAGTCCGCCACCGCCGTCCGCACCTGGGACGATCCGGAACTCATGCTCGGCGGCATGCTGGCGTCCCGTGAGATGCGGGCCGAGGAAGGCGATCTGCTCTACGGTATCCGCCAGCCGCTGCCGTTGTTCGGCAAGCCGGCGGCCCTCCGCAGTGCCGCTCTCGCGGGGGCCGCGGTGGCGCTGGCGGAAGCGGACCTCCGTTACCAGTTCCTGCGCCGCGACATGGCCGTCACCGCTTTCCAGGCCGCATTGGCTCAGCACATTGTCGGCGCGGCCGTCGAGGACGTGGCCTGGCTCGAAGCGCTGGCCGAAACCGCGCGCGCCCGGCACGCCTCCGGCGCGGGCGATCAACTTGAAGTGTTGCGCATTGAGAATGAGCTGGCCCGTCGTCGTGAGGAATTGCAGACCGAACGGCTCGCCCGCGGGCACGACGAGTTTGCACTGAACCGCTTCCTCAACCAGCCGCTCGATACCCCGTGGCCGGTGCTCGAACTTCCCGCGCCGGCGGACCCCATTTTTTACAATCGGGAAGTGGTCGGCATGGCCACCCGGTTCGAGCCGATGATCCAGGTCTTTCGCCGGCAGATCGAAGCCGCGGAGGCGGACACCGGAGTGGCGCGCCGCGCGGCCCGGCCCGAGGTGAGTGTTGGCTTGGAGGGGCGCAACTACACCGGTAATGGCAACTTCCGCCAGGGCATGGTCACGTTGGGCATCTCGTTGCCCTGGCTCAACCGCTCCCGTTACCGGGCGGACATCGCGCGCACGGAATCACTTCGCGAAGCCCTGGAGCGTGAGCTGGCCGATCAAGAACTGGCAACGCGTCAGGAAGTGCATGAGCTCGTCATCCGCATCGACGACGGCCGGCGGCGGGCGTTGGTGCAGCGCGACGAAATCATCCCGCGCACCCGCGCCATGCTGGAGAGCGCCTACGCGGCCTGGGTGGCGGGCGGCGGCTCGACGCGCGATCTGCTCGAAATCCGCCGGCTGCTGGTCGCCGCCGAGCTGGACTACTACCGCGCCGTTACCGCGCAGTATCAGGCGATGGCGGAACTGATCCTCTGCTGCGGTCTGGAGGATCTCGAAGCACTGGCTGAAGTCGGTGCCCAACCGGACGTGGTTATCAACGAATCTTCAACTCCCCCACAGGAATCCCAGCCATGAAACCTACAAGTTTGCTCGTCATTTCCGTCCTGCTGGCCGCAGCCGGCATCGGCGGCTGGTGGGTCGGCCGCTCCACGTCGCCCGCATCGGACCACGATCACGACTCCGCGTCCGGCGAACGGCGCGTCGCGTTCTACCAGTCACCCATGCACCCCTGGATCAAGTCCGACCAGCCGGGCAACTGCACCATTTGCGGCATGGCATTGACGCCGGTGTATGAAGGCCAGCAGGGATTCGCCGCTGATGCCGGCACGGTGACCCTCGGCAGCAACACCATTCAGGTGATTCACGTGCAAACGGACACGGTGCGCCGCGAGCCGTTGCACCGCACGCTGCGTTTCGCCGGCACGATCGAGGACGACGACACGCGCCACCGTTTTCTGGCCGCCTATGTCGATGGGCGGATTGATGGTTTGTTCGTCAACTTCGAAGGCGCTGAAGTCACGGAAGGCCAGCCCCTGGCGCAGCTTTACAGCCCGCTGTTGCTCACCGCGAAGCGTGAGTACCTCGCGTTAAAGGAACAAGCGGGCGCGGGCGCGGACGCCCGCCGGTTGCTCGCGGCTTCCGCGCAACGACTGCGGCAGTTGGGGCTTGCGGAAGCCCAGATCGAATCGCTGACGGAGCTGTCGCTGACCAACATCCACACGGAGTTGCTCGCCCCGGTGACAGGCACGGTGGTGAAACGGTTTATCTACGAAGGCCAGTACGTGAAGGAAGGCGATTCCCTCTTCGAGCTGGCTGATTTTTCGACGATGTGGTTGCAGTTCGACGCCTACGAACAGGACTTGCCGTGGCTGCAAATTGGCCGCGAGGTTTCCGTCACCACGCCATCGGTGCCCGGCCGGACCTTCACCGGCCAGATCAAGTTCATTGATCCCAACGTGCGGGAAATGTCCCGCAGCGTGCGGGTGCGGGTCGAGTTGCCCAATCCGCTGGAGCAAGTCGGCGACACTTGGCGGCGTCCGTTACTGCACCGGATCTTTGCCGAGGCGCGTGTCACCGTCCAATCCGCCCCCGTCCTCGCCGTGCCGCGGTCGGCCGTGCTCATGCCCGGTAACCAGGCGGTGGTCTATGTGGATCAAGGGGGCGGTGCCTATGAGCAACGGTTGGTGCAAGTCGGCCGGCGTGGTGACGCTCATTGGGAAGTGCTTGCCGGACTGGCCGAGGGCGAAAGTGTCGTGACGCAGGGCAACCTGATGATTGACGCGCAGGCACAACTCAATTCCGGCGCGGGACCGGCGCATGATCATGGAGCGGAGCAGGGCGCAACGACCGAAGTAACGGAACCATTGTCCGCGCTCGACGAGAGCCAGCGGGCGGTGCTCGCTGAACTGCTCGCCGTGGCGGACCGGCTCGGTGTGGCCCTCGCCGCCGATGACTTGCCGGCCTACAACACCGCGACGCATCCGCTGCACGCCTTGTTGCCCAAGGTGGTGGCATCGCTCGCCAACGCCGGGGGGTGGACCACGCTGGCCAGCCGGCTCAACCAGTCGGGTCATCTCACTGAGGCGGTGGATCTCGAGGCGGCCCGCAAAGCCTTCCACAGCTTCGTCACACCGGTGACCGAGCTGGCCCTGGAGTTGAAGCGGAACCATCCCGAGACCGTGGTTCACATTTTCCAATGCCCGATGACTCAACGCTCCTTCGCCGGCGCACCAGCCCGGGCGCGTTGGATTCAACTCAAGCCGGAGATTCGTAATCCGTATTACGGTGCCGCGATGCTCGATTGCGGCGCGGAGGTAAAGCCATGATCAACGGACTCATCGAATGGTCGCTGCGAAACCGGTTTCTGGTGCTGTCCGGTTTTCTCATCCTGCTCGCATGGGGGGTGCATGCGTTGCGCACGACCCCGGTCGATGCGATTCCCGACTTGAGCGAGAACCAGGTGATCGTTTTCGCCGACTGGCCGGGCCGTTCGCCGCAGGAGGTCGAGGACCAGGTCACCTATCCGCTCTCAGTGAACCTCCAGGGCCTCGCCGGTGTGAAGACCGTTCGCGCCCTCTCGATGTTCGGTTTCTCGATGATCACGGTGATCTTTCAAGACGACATCGACAACTACTTTGCGCGGTCGCGCGTGCTTGAGCGCTTGAACTATCTCGGTACGCTGATGCCCGAAACGGTCACGCCGCAGCTCGGCCCGGACGCCACCGGTCTCGGCTGGGTTTATCAGTATTATCTCGAAGTCGATCCCGCCAAGGCGCCGCAAGGCGGCTACGACTTGGGGCAGCTTCGCGCGATTCAGGACTGGTTTGTCCGGTATCAGTTGAACGCCGTGCAGGGCGTCGCCGAAGTGGCCAGCATCGGCGGTTTCGTGAAGCAGTATCAAATCGAGGTTTCACCCGTGAAGATGCGCGCGGCGGGGGTGATGCTGGCCGACGTGATGCGCGCGGTCGAGTCCGCCAATCTCAACGTCGGCGGCAAGGTGATCGAGGAAAACGGCATGGAATTCGTCGTGCGCGGCCTCGGGTTGGTGACATCGACCGCCGATCTGGAAAATGTCGTGCTCAAGTCCGTAGAGGGCACGCCCATCTACCTCAAGGACATCGCCACCGTGCAGCTCGGCGGTGACTTTCGCCGGGGCTCGCTGGACATTAACGGCCGCGAAGTGGTCGGCGGCATCGTGGTCATGCGCACCGGCGAGAACGCGCGGGATGTCATCGCGCGCGTCAAGGACAAGATCGCCGACCTCGCGCCCGGTTTGGATAAACAGGGCGTCACCATAAAGTCCTTCTACGACCGCAGCGAACTGATCGACCGCACCATTGACACGTTGAAGCATGCCTTGATCGAAGAGATCATCCTCGTGACGCTGGCGCACATTCTCTTCCTGTTTCACTTCCGCAGCATCTTGATCGTTACCATCCCGCTGCCCGCCTCGATTCTGATCTCATTTGTGCTGATGAAGGAGTTCGGCATCACGTCGAACATCATGTCGCTCGCCGGCATTGCCATCGCCATCGGCGTGCTGGTGGATGCCGGCATCGTGATGACGGAGAATGTGATTCGCCAATGCGAGCGCGCGGAACATGACAAGGGCGGGCCGCTCGAACGGGCTGAGTACTGGCACGTCACACTGGAAGCCGCGAAGCTGGTCGGCCGGCCGATCTTCTTCGCGATGGCGATCGTCATCCTCGCGTTTCTGCCGGTGTTTGTGCTGACCGGACAGGAGGGCAAGCTGTTTCATCCACTAGCGTGGACCAAAACCTTTGCCGTGGTGGGGGCCACGTTTCTCGCGGTCACCGTCGTTCCGGTGTTGTGCTCGCTGTTCATCCGCGGGCCGTTTCACGCCGAGGATCGGAATTGGATCATGCGCGGCCTGATGGCCATTTATGAACCGGTGCTCGACTGGGCGCTGCGCTGGCGCAAGACGGTTATTCTCTCGGCCTTCGCCATTCTGGTAGCGTCACAAATCGTCGCGTGGGGTTTGCCTCGATCATGGCAGGCCAAGGTTGCAGAGGCATCGCCCCGGCTCGCACAAGTGACCAAAGGGTTTGGACGGGAGTTCATGCCGCCATTGAACGAAGGCTCGCTGTTGTTCATGCCGGTGCTGCTGCCCTCGACTTCGCTCACCGAGGTGAAGCGCATCATGGCGTGGCAGGACACCGTGATGAGCCAGGTGCCGGAAGTGGTGAGCGTCGGCGGCAAGCTGGGCCGGGCCGAGACGGCCACCGATCCCGCGCCGGTCGAAATGATCGAAACCACCATCATGCTCAAGCCCGAGTCCGAGTGGCGGGCGGGCATGACGCGGCAGAAGCTCATCGCCGAGTTGAGCGAAAAGCTGAGCGTGGTGCCGGGCTACGTGCCGGGCTTCCTCCAGCCCATCGAAAACCGCATTCTCATGACCAGCACGGGGATTCGCGCGCAGGTGGGCGTGAAGATTCTTGGTGAAGACCTCGACATCTTGCAGAAGCTCGCCTTCGACGTGGAAAAGATCGTTCGCCAGATTCCGGGCGCGGTCGGCGTGGCCCCGTCTCGGGTGCAGGGGAAACCGTATCTCGAAATCGAGCCCGACCGCGTGGCCATTGCGCGGTACGGGCTCAGCGTTCGCGATGTCATGGAAGTGGTCGAAACCGGCATCGGCGGTTTGAACCTCACCACCACTATCGAGGGTCGCGAGCGTTACCCGATTCAAGTCCGGCTCGAACGCGGCGAACGCGACGATCTCGAACGCCTTGGCGAAATCCTGGTGCCCACGCCGGCCGGCCCGTTCATTCCGCTCGGGCAGCTTGCCACCATCCGGCGCGTGATCGGTCCCAGCGAGATCGCCAGTGAGAACGGTCGCCTCCGGGTGTTCGTGCAGGCCAATGTCCAGGACCGCGACCTCGGCGGTTTCGTGGGCGAAATCCGCGAGCGGCTGGACCGCGAGATCAAACCCGGGCTGCCGCTCGGTTACACCATCGAATACAGCGGTCAGTATGAGAACCAGTTGAGCGCCGAGCGCACCTTAAAGATCATCGTGCCGGTCGTGGTGCTGCTGATCTTTATGCTGCTTTATGTCGTGTATCACTCGGTCAAGGAGGCCGCCCACGTCGTGCTGGCCATTCCGTTCGCGCTCAGCGGCGGGGTGTTTCTCCAGTGGTGGCTCGGCTACAATTTTAGCGTCGCCGTCTGGGTCGGCTACATCGCGCTTTTCGGCATCGCCGTGCAAACCGGCGTGGTGATGGTGGTCTATCTCGAGGAGTTCCTGGAAAAGAAGAAGGCCGAACGGGGGGCCGCGTTCAACCGGGACGACCTGGTCCAGGCCATCAAGGACGGTGCCAAGCTGCGGCTGCGGCCCAAGGTTATGACCGTCGCCACCACCATCGCGAGTCTGCTGCCCATCATGTGGAGCACCCGGCCCGGGGCCGAGGTGATGCAACCGCTGGCCGCGCCGGTCATCGGCGGGGCGTTCAGCAGCCTCATCCACATCCTGATCGTGACGCCGGTCATTTTTGCGTGGTTGCGTGAACGGGAAATCCGCGCCACAAATACCGAAACCACAACCAACACAAACAAAGCGAAATGAAGAAACTAAAACAAACCCTCCTCACCCTCGGCCTTGCGGCCAGCACCGCCCTGTTCCTCACCGGCTGCAGCGATGGCGGCCACGCCGGACATGACCACAGTCATGACGGTCACGACCATGCCGGCCACGATCACGGCAGTGAAGTCGCCGCCAGCGCGGATGCCGCCACCACCCAGGTCACCGGCCTCGTGGAGAAGCCGAGTGCCGAGCAGATCGCTGCGGCCAAGGCCTACCCGCTCGACGTCTGCATCGGTTCCGGCGAAGAACTCGGGAGCATGGGCGATCCCGTGGTGATGGTTTACAACGGTCAGCAAATCAAATTCTGCTGCAAGGGCTGCGTCGATGACTTCAAGGCGGACCCGGCTTCGCACATCGCGAAGCTCACCGCCGCCAAGTAAGTCCTGGCCAGCCCTCATTATCAAACGTGTGTCGGTCCGTCCTGGCTGACTCTGGCGTCACCGCCCCGAGTCGGCTAGGGAGGGCCGACACACGTTGGGAAACCCGAGTGGCAATCCTGCCCTCAGTTGTATTGATGACGCGAACCGAATTCAAAACGGCGCAGTCGATTGTCCGATCACAAGTCGTTGCTCTCTACCTGCTGTCATTTTTCATTTGGGCTGGCAGTCTGGCTGTGTATTGGCATTACAAGACCGAACTCATGACGCGATTGTCAGCCGTCGCCCATTGGGCAGTGATCCTTGGCATCATTTTCGGCTGGAGTCTCTTTTTCCTACTCATTGATTACCTTGTACGCAAGTTACGAGAGCGTCGGGGTCTCGCCTGCCCGACTTGCGGCTGTCTGATGGTCGGAACTGAAGGGATGGCGGTCATTGCAACCGGTGTATGTGGTCGGTGTGGCAAGCAAGTCCTTGATGAAGATTCCCACCTTGATTCAGCAGGTGAATCTCGCCGGTCAGTCGCCTGAACAACATCGGTTTGCCCGCATCCACAATGCAACGACTCGCCAAAAACCTGCTGGCCAGCTTGCTCTTGGCTTCTCTCGGAGACGCCCCCCTCAATGCGGCGATCATCATTGAGCGCCTGCCGGACTCGGGCGTTCAGCCGCAAGCGATCTCGACCGGGGACACCACGCATCTCATCTACCTCACCGGTGATCCGAAAGCGGCGGACATCGTTTACCGCAGCCGCGTCGGGCGGAGCGACTGGTCCACGCCGCTGCGGGTGAACAGCCAACCCGGCAGCGCCGTCGCCATCGGCACCATTCGCGGACCGCAGATGGCGCTCGGTCCCAACGGTCGGGTGCATGTTGTCTGGAACGGCTCTTCAATCGCGGAACCCAAGCCTGCTCACGGTGGTTCGCCGATGCTTTACGCGCGGCTGGCGGAAGACCGAAAGACGTTCTCGCCGCAGCGCAATCTGATGACCGCCACGCATGAACTCGATGGCGGCGGCTCCGTGGCCGCTGATGCGCGGGGCAATGTCCAGGTGTTCTGGCACGCTTCGCCCGCCGGGATTTCGGGCGAGACCAACCGTGCGGTTTATCTCGCGCGATCCACGGATGAGGGCGGCACGTTTACCGCGGAACGTGTGGTGAGTCCCGTTGGCAGCGGTGCCTGTGGTTGTTGCGGTCTGACGGGGTTGGCTAACGCACGCGGTGAATCGTTCGTCCTGTTCCGCTCCGCCCGCACCCTGATGCAACGCGACATGACGTTGCTGGCTTCAACGGGTGGCGGAGAGAATTTCAAGGAAGTACTCGCCGATGCGTGGCTGGTGGGCGCGTGCCCGATGAGCAGCGCCGGCCTCGCCAGTGCTGGCAATCACACTTGGGCCGCTTGGGAAACCAATGGCCGCATCCAACTTGGCCGGTATGCCAACGGCACCTGGACGACCAAGCTTCCCGCCGTCGGCCCGTTGCAAGGCGCGAAGCATCCGCGCCTCTCGATCAACGATCGTGGTGAAGCGCTCGTGGTCTGGACCGAGGGCACCGGCTGGCAAAAAGGCGGCGCGCTCGCCTGGCAGGTGTTCGATGCCGACGGCAAGCCGACCGCCGGGCAAGGCCGTCGCGACGGCGTTCCCGCGTGGAGCCACGCAGCAGCGTATGCGCAACCCGACGGCGGGTTCGTCATTTTGCATTGAGCGTCGCTTGAACGGTTGAGGCCCGATGGTAGCTGTTTCTGCCTGCAAATCTTGATGGAGCGCGGCTTTCAAAGCCGAACACCGACAACCGGTGTCGCGGAGAGCCTTGTGAAACAGGGGCGGCACGATTGGAACCGGTGGTTCAACTGTAATGAGCCGTTGTTCGACCCGTCATCCTCAGTGATATGACCAATCTCGAAACCAGTCTGTTGCATCACTTGAACGAGTTCCTGGTGTTTGCCCGTGGCCGGTTGGGTGATCCGGATCTTGCCGCCGACGTCGTTCAGGAAAGCCTGCTCAAGGCACTCAAGTCCGCCCCGGACTCCCGGGACGTGGAGAACGTCCGCGCGTGGTTCTACCAGATTTTGCGGCGGACGATCATCGACCTGCACCGACGGAAGCAGACCGAAGCGAACGCGGCCGAAAAGCTGGAGCTGGAGTTCAATTTGACGCCGGGTTCGGAGGACGAACGAACGGTCTGTGCCTGTCTGGACCGGTTGGTCCCTACCTTGAAGCCCGAGTATGCCACCTTGATTCAGCGGGTGGATCTCGCCGGTGAGTCGCCCGAAACCGTGTCGGTCGAGCTGTCCATCACCCGCAACAATCTCACCGTGCGGCTGCACCGGGCGCGCCAACAACTCAAGGAACGGCTCGAAGCCAGTTGCCAGATGTGCGCCACGCACGGCTGTCTGGATTGCACCTGTGACACCCCGACGGAACGGTAGCTCCGGGAGTGAGCGCACCCAAGCGGGCTCATTGCCCTGGTTGTAGGGGATCGATGGACAATTCGGTGGGGTGATGAATCGGTCGGGCTTTTCATCCTCCGCGCTGCGTGGCGGCTGGGGGTTCAAGGGGCCTTTGGAACTGGCGGGTGGTTGAAACGCCGCCTTGAGCTTGCGAGCTCATGGTGGTGGCGGGTTATACCCCATGGTAAAGGAGTTCCCACCGGTGCATCGTAACGGCTGTCCCTTGTGGCAATCGGGGAAGGCTGGCTTCTCAAGTGGGATGTTGGCCGGCACTCAACCACGAACCACACAACAATAAGCGCACCGAACATGAAAACCCAAGTAAAGACCAACCTCACCCTCCTCTGCAGCCTCGCCCTGACGCTGGCATTCGCCGTTGGGCATCCCACCCCCATGCAATCTGCCGAGCCTGCGGAAGGGAAGCAGATGATGGAACACTGCCAGGCCATGAAGGAGCAGAAGGAAAAAGTGGCGGCGGATATGAAAGTGCAGGACACCGAGCTTGCCGCGCAGGTCGCCCAGATGAACCAAGCGCCGGCTGACAAGAAGCTGGGTCTGCTCAGCGCCATCGTCACCCGCATGGTCGAGCAGCGAACGGCGATGCATGCGCAAATGGCAAAGGCGCAGGAAGGAATGATGCGGCACATGATGGAGCACATGCAGATGGGCAAGGAATCCATGGCCCAGTGCCCGATGATGAAGGAAATGAACGAAGCACCGGTGGGTGCCCACAAAGGCCATCAAGCCGGGCAGAAATGATGGCCGGGCGCGAACCCCGCAGTTCTCCGCCTGTCTGAACGATGTCGGGGTTCACGGATGAAGACTGGTCGGCAGGGCTGGCCGAACCCGGTCGCATTTCGAGTGTAATAAAAGGTGCGTGAGCGCGTCGACTCAGGTAGATGAACCCAATAATCCCGCATCAAAATCACCTGCCGTCTCGTCGGGTCAAAGATCCCATCTGCAAAATGACGGTGGACGAAGCGACGGCGCTCCACGTTGAACGCGCCGGACAGTCGTACTATTTTTGCAGCGAACATTGCCGGAAGAAGTTTCTGTCGCAAGCGGTTCCGGCCAAAGCCGAAGGCAAATGTCACGATGGCAACGGCGAACCCACGGACCAGGGTGGCCGTGATCAGCCCCTCGTCGATGCCCCCAAACATGAGCACGAGAAACCAACGGAGAGGTCGCCCTGCTGCGGGAAGACGACGAGTCAAGCTGACCCCAAACACGCACATCACGACCATGCCCCGCACCAGCATGACCACGACGTGGCGGTGAAGCCCGCCGCCGCCGCGAAGTACTTCTGCCCGATGTGCCCCGGGGTCGAGAGTGACGAGCCGGGCGATTGTCCGAAGTGCGGCATGGCTCTGGAGCGCAATCCGGCGTGGCAGCCTGCCGCCAAGACGATCTACACCTGCCCGATGCATCCGGAGATCGAGCAGGATCATCCCGGCGACTGCCCGAAGTGCGGCATGGCGCTCGAACCAAAAACCGTCGCCGCTGCTGATACGGAGGAGGACAGCGCGGAGCTCCGCGACATGACGCGGCGCCTCTGGATTGGCGCGGGATTGACGCTGCCGGTGTTCATCGTGGCCATGGCGCATCTCGTGCCCGCCTGGAGCCATGCCGAGTGGGTGACCGGCGACGTTTCCCGTTGGGGACAATTCCTGTTGAGCACACCCGTCGTGTTGTGGGCGGGTTGGCCGTTCTTCGTGCGGGGCTGGCGTTCCCTCGTGAACCGCAGCCTCAACATGTTCACGCTGATCGCGCGGGGGGTGGGGTCGGCCTACGCTTTCAGCGCGGTCGCCATGTTGTTCCCTGAAGTGTTTCCGGCCGGCACGGCCCACGGCGGCAAGCCCGCCCTCTACTTCGAGGCCGCGGCCGTGATCACCGTGCTGGTGCTGCTCGGCCAGGTGCTCGAACTTCGCGCCCGCCAGCGCACCAGCGGTGCCCTCAAGGCGTTGCTTGGACTCGCGCCCAAGACCGCTCGTCGCGTCACGCCAACCGGTGATGAGGACGTCACGCTCGATGCTGTGCATCCCGGCGATCTGTTGCGCGTGCGTCCGGGTGAGAAAATTCCCGTCGATGGTTCGGTCATCGAGGGTCGCACCTCGGTCGATGAATCCATGCTCACGGGGGAACCGTTGCCGGTGGAGAAGACGGCGGGTGCGAAGGTCTCCGGTGGCACGGTGAACACCACGGGCGGCATCGTGATGAAGGCCGAGCGCGTCGGCGGCGAAACCATCCTCGCCCAGATCGTGAACCTCGTCGCCCAGGCCCAGCGCAGTCGCGCGCCGATCCAGGCGCTGGCCGACAAAGTGGCGGCCTGGTTCGTCCCCACCGTGCTCGTCGTCGCGGTGGTGACCTTCGCCGCCTGGATGATCTGGGGACCGGAGCCGCGTCTGGCATTTGCAATCACGAATGCGGTGGCGGTGCTGATCATTGCCTGCCCCTGCGCGCTCGGGCTCGCCACGCCGATGAGCGTGATGGTCGGTGTCGGGCGCGGTGCGCAAATGGGTGTGCTCATTCGCAACGCCGAGGCCATCGAGAAGTTGGCCCAACTCGACACGCTCGCGGTGGACAAGACCGGCACACTGACCGAGGGCAAACCGAAGCTCGCCCAACTGTTGCCGGTCAATGGATTCGCCGAAACCGACCTCCTGCGCCTGGCCGCCTCGCTCGAACAAGGCAGCGAGCATCCGCTCGCGCATGCCGTCGTTGTCGCCGCCAATGAACGGAACCTCACGCTCGACGCGGCCGGGGACTTTCAATCCACGACCGCCGGGGGCGTTGCCGGAACGGTCGCGGGTCGGCGCGTGCTGGTGGGCAAGACCGACTTTCTCCGGGAACAGGGCGTTGATGATCTCGACGAACTCGAGTCGCTGGCCGCGCCCCTGCAGGCCGAGGGTGCCACCGCGATCTTCGTCGCCATCGACGGACGGGCCGCCGGGGTCCTGACCGTGGCTGATCCGGTGAAGCGTTCCACGCCCGAAGCGCTCGCCGAACTACGCGAACTCGGCGTGAAGGTCCTGATGCTCACCGGCGACAATCCGCGCACCGCGGAGGCCGTCGCCCGCAAACTGGACATCACCGACTTCCAGGCCGGAGTCACGCCGCACGACAAACACGAAAAGGTGAAGGCGCTCAAGGCGGCCGGCCGGATCGTCGGCATGGCGGGCGACGGCATCAACGACGCACCCGCCCTTGCGGCCGCGGACGTGGGAATCGCGATGGGCACGGGCACCGACATCGCCATGGAAAGCGCGGGCGTGACCCTGGTGAAAGGCGACCTGCGCGGAATCGTGCGCGCCATCAAGCTGGGTCGCGCCATGATGCGCAACATCCGCCAGAATCTGTTCTTCGCCTTCGTCTATAACGCGCTCGGTATTCCGATCGCGGCGGGCGTGCTATATCCCTTTTTTGGTGCGCTGCTGAGTCCCATCATCGCGGGTGCGGCCATGAGTCTGAGTTCCGTGTCGGTCATCGGCAACGCCCTGCGGCTGCGGCGTGCCTGATCAGCGGAGCTTGGTATCGCGATAGGCCTTGTGACAGGTGGAACAACTCTTCGCCACCGCGTCGAACGCCTGATCCAGTTGCGTCCTGATTTCCGGCTTCGCCTCGCCGGCGAACCACCGCAGCAGCCGCTCGACTTCCTTCGCCTCAATCTCCGCCTGTTCGAAACGCTCGATCAGGTCCGCGCCGTGCTCGATCGTTTCGGGCAACCGCCGGGATTCGCGATAGTGCTCCCACAGGATGACCGTCTCGTTCGCCGGCTGAATGTCCGGATGATCCGGCGGCGCCCGATAGCCGGCGGCGCGGACCGCCTTCAAGTGCTCCCACCGCTCGTCGATCAAGACCATGGCCTCGATCAAACCGGAAACCTTGGCGGTCTCCGGAAAATCCGCCGCCAGCGCCTGAAGCTGTTCGTCGGGCGGTTTTTGAAACTCGCGCACAACGGCGTACAGCCCCGTGTAATTCGTCGCGGTGCCGGCCGCCACGAGAAACGCCTCCGCCTGCGCCTTGTTCCAGCCCTCGTCCGCCAGGCAGATGACGGCGGCGGCTGCCGGGCCGCGATGCTTGCCATGATGGCAATGCACGTAGATGGGGCCGGGCAGCACCCGGGCCGCCTTGACAAGCTGAAGCTGGAGATTCGTGCTGATGCCGTCGTAGCCGTGCGGCAGATGCACGTAGCGGAGGCCGTGCTGGCGTGCCAGTTCCACCTCCGGCTTCGCGCCATCGACCGAGATGATCGTCTTCACGCCCAGCTTCGCGAGCGTCGCAAATCCTTCGGCACCCTCGGGCGTGCTCCCTGAGAAGACGTTGGTGCCGAGCGCAAACAAGTTGTGGATGCCCGGCGCTTCCAGCGGTTGCACGCCCGGCGGCGCGGCTTTGAGCTGGGCTTCGAGGTGCTCGGTCGCAGTAGCCGGAGTGATCATCCAAAGCCCGGTACAAGCCATGGTCGTCAACAACGCGAGGATAATGACATGGTGGCGGTTCATGGCATCAGTCTGTGTTGAAAAGGCGGATAGAGTAATTACGGTTCGGGACGACAAGTGTCAACAGGCTGGGCCGTTGCCCGAGCAGTGACTCCCGCATGGCAAGCATGCATCCGAGTGCGCACGGCAGTATCGTCGGATCAATCATTGTTCGATTCGATGCATTTGGCTGCGATTCGTTCCACTGGCTCACGGTCCCGTTAGTCGTCGCCGTCACCCGCA
>CAYXDZ010000015.1:0-2951 GCA_964463815.1 uncultured Verrucomicrobiota bacterium
ATTTGGCGGCGCCTCCTCCCGCCGGCGGCTGTCGGTGGTTGCTCGAATCCGCCATATTCTTCCCCGCTCGCGGCCCGCCTCGAAGTCCGTGCGCTTGCGCACTTCCTCGGGCAGGTAGTCCGGATGCTCGATCGTGCCGCGATACATGTCGGCCACGTAGAGTGCGCCGTCCGGACCGGTCGCGAGGAACACCGGTCGAAACCAGTTGTCGCGCGAGGCCAGAAACTCACGCCCTTCGTTCACCATCCGCGAGCTGAAGGTTGGTCCGACCGGCGTCAGGCGGTCGCGATGGACGAGGTTACCCGTGGGATCGCAAGTGAACACGTCGCCGTAATAATCCTCCGGCAGGCCGTCGCCGCGATACACCTGCACGCTGCACGCCGCGCTGAACGTACCGGCGTGGGAATCGGCCGTGGTGAGGTTGTCGCTGATCGGATAAATGCGCGCGGCGACGTTCCGCGACTTGAGCAGATCGTCGATCATCCCCTCCGGCACGTCCTGCACCGTTTCCGTAAAGGCGAAGTCCGGGTTGCGCTGGAGCAACCGCGACGGCAGCACGGTGTGCTGGATGTGGACGCGATTCATGTTGTGAAACCGGTTGCCCCAGTCGTCGAAGGTCTGACCAAACTGGGCGCGGCCATCGACCGCCTCGATCTCGTAGGTGAGCGGATCGAAGCGCGAGTCGGTGCCGATCCGCACCGTCGGCCGGTCGGGATGCAGCGGCGAATGAATGTCGCCGGCGCGCGTGAGGCCGCTGGTGAGGTAGACCCTGCCGTCCGGGCCGAATTTCGGATGCGCAACGCGCAACTGGGTCGAACTGCTCGTGTCAAAACCGGTCAACACCACCTCCCGGACATCGGCGCGGCCATCGCCATCGGTGTCCTTGAGGAAAAACACGTCCGGCGCGCAGGTGACGAAGAACCCGCCGTCCCACGCGAGCAGGCCGTTGGGAAACGTGAACCCATCCGCAAACACGGTACGGCGGTCCATCCGACCGTCGTCATCGGTATCCTCCAGCAGCGCGATGATGCCGCCGGGCGAACCGTCGGGCATGCCGGTCGGGTAGCCGCGATTCTCGACGACGAAAAGCCTGCCCCGGTCATCCCACGCCAGGGCGACCGGTGAAGCGATCAACGGCTCGGCGGCGACCAGCGCCAGTGTCAGGTCGTCGTCGAACTGAAAGGTTTCGTGGGCCGCCTCGGGAGGGACGGGGGATTCCACCGCCAGCCCGCGCGCGACCAGCAACCAGCCAAGGGCGAGGCCGACCTTGCAACGGGTTCTGACGGGTGAGCAGCGCATGAGAAGGCGGGACGCGAGCGGACGGGGTTAATTCACGTCCGGCTTCACCGCCGGGTTTTCGTTGGCAAACCGGATTTCCTTCAACATCGCCACCGCCGCCTGCACGAGCATTTCCCCCGAGCCTTCCGCGCAGCGGGCGCTGATGACCTCGTAGTTGCCCTGCGGGTAAGCGCGGCGGTTCGGGATGTAGCCGATGCTGCCGTTGGCCAGTTCGGCGATCATCGTCTGCTTGAACGGCGAATCGAGTTTCAGGTCGAGCCCGAGCTGTACGAAGACTTCGCCCGGCAACGACACCCAAGCCAGGTCGTCGCCCAGCGTGATGACCTGCACTTCGACCTCGAGCGGTTTGCCCTGACGCGCATAAACGTCGAGCACTTTGAAGGCGTGAACGAGCTTCATGAAGCCGCCGGGATCGGAATCGCGCACCGTGCGGACGGTCAACCGGGCGGCCGCGACCTCCGCGTCATCAATAGGCGCGAGCGGCAGGGAAACCAT
Source organism: uncultured Verrucomicrobiota bacterium (assembly GCA_964463815.1). Taxonomy (GTDB): domain Bacteria; phylum Verrucomicrobiota; class Verrucomicrobiia; order Limisphaerales; family RI-55; genus RI-55. The sequence continues at coordinate 1,795 of CAYXDZ010000015.1, forward strand.
CGTCGAGCGAACCCGCAACGGGCCGTTGCCGGCCGGCCGGAGGTTCGGCCAGTTGCGCAGCACTTCGCCGGCGAGCACGAGACCCATGCGGGCGGCGTTCTCGTGACCCTTCTGCGGACGCGGCCAGTTCACATTGATGTGGTTCAGGTCGCCGCAGGTGCCGGCGGTCCAGAGCGTGACGTGATCCTGGCCCAGCACTCTTGCGAGGGCTTCCGTCAGCGTGTGGGGAAAGTCCGCCGAGATCTGCCGGCCGCCCACGTTGTCAAGGTGGACGGCGTAGTTCACATAGGTGGCGATCGGCTGCTGCCTGGGCGTCTCGAAAAAAACCACCGGCACGGCTGGGTCGATCGGGCCGGCGGGTTGGATGATGTCCGGATTCAGCTTGCCCGGATTCCAGCCGATGGAGCCGTCCTTCATGTGAAAGCGGCGGTTGAACGTCAGCGACGGCTCGTGCCCGATGAAGGAAGAGGCGGCGGCGGGCTGCAACTTCTCGTGGGCGAGCCGCACGCTTTGCGCGATCAACCCGGGCAGGGCTGCGAGGTAACTCTTCGCAACCGCACCCCCTTCGCCCACGCCGGCGTCCCGTGCGCCCGTGTCCGGCAGGATCGGTCCGGTGTGCGCGTGGGTGGCGCTGATCATCACGTGTTCGCCGGGAATGCCGGTCTGCGCTTCGATCAGTCTCCGCGCCTGTTCGACAAACGCCCGCCGCGTGCTGATGAGGTCCAGACTGACCAGCGCGGCCTTCACGCCGTCCCGCTCCAGCACGAGCGCCCGGGAGAACAGGTCATCATGCACGCCGTCCGCGCCGCGCTCGTGATAATAACCGGCCAGCGGCACGCCGAGGGGCGGAGTGATCCGGACCTGGGCGGCCCCGACCTTGAGTTCGGCGGCGTGGCCGGGGTCGGAAAGCAACGCCAACGTGAAGCCAAGAACCAGGAAATGGCACCGCGACAGTCCACGGCGACAGATTGAAGACCGCTTCGTCGGATTCATGGTCCGAACAATTGCAGAACGTCATCTGCTTGGAAAGGAGCGAGTCCGATCGGGGAATACCCCCTGCTGTTTCAAGGCAGCGGCGAACTGGCGGGAGTGCTCAGGTCAATTGAACCAGCCCATGATTCCAGGCCCATAAAGCCTCCTTGCGCGAATTGACCACC
>CAYXDZ010000015.1:3051-19968 GCA_964463815.1 uncultured Verrucomicrobiota bacterium
GCGGCGTTTCCCGCTTTGACTTTCTTCCGGCGGCCGCCGCATCTTCACGTTATGAAATCACCCGATCCGCGCTGCGCCTGGCCTGGCGTTTTCGCCGGCTTCCTCCTGGTCGCCGGTCTGTCGATGACAGCCCCGGCCGCGCCCATTTCGCTGCACCCGGAGAATCCGCATTACTTCCTCTGGCAGGGCCGGCCCACGGTGTTGATCACCTCGGCCGAGCATTATGGCGCGCTGGTGAATCTCGACTTCGATTACCGCCGGTATCTCGACACGCTGGCCGCCGAGGGGATGATGATGACGCGGGTGTTCAGCGGTTCCTACGTCGAGCCGGACGGCGCGTTCAACATCGCCCGTAACACGCTTGCGCCGCTGCCTGGACGCTTCATCGCCCCGTGGGCGCGCAGCGACCAACCGGGCTACGCGAAGGGCGGCAACAAATTCGATCTCACGCGCTGGGACGAGGCGTACTTCAAGCGGCTGCGGGACCTCGTCGGTTACGCGGAACGAAAGGGAATCATCATCGAGTTCACCTTTTTCTGCCCGATGTACGAGGACAAGCAATGGGAGCTGAGTCCGATGAACGCGAAGAACAACGTCAACGGTCTCGGCGACATCGGTCGAAACGACGTTCACACGCTCGACCGAAACGGCGGTCTGCTCGCCGCGCAGGAAGCGCTCACCCGCAAGCTGGTCAAGGAGTTGAACTCGTTCGACAACGTGATCCTCGAGATCGCCAACGAGCCGTACTTCGGCGGGGTCACAATGGCCTGGCAGCATCGCATCGCCGACGTGATGATCGACACCGAGCGCGGTCTGCCGAAGCGGCATCTCATCTCGCAAAACATCGCGAACAACTCGGCCAAGATTGAAAACCCGCATCCGGCGGTTTCGGTCTTCAATTTCCACTACGCCACGCCGCCCGATGCCGTGGCGCTGAACTATCACCTGAACAAGGTGATCGGGGACAACGAGACCGGCTTCCGCGGGACCAACAACGTGCCGTATCGCACCGAGGCGTGGGATTTCATCATCGCGGGCGGCGCGCTCTTCAACCACCTCGACTACTCGTTCGTCGCGGGGCACGAGGACGGCACGTTCGCGTATCCCGCGTCGCAGCCGGGTGGCGGCAATCCACAGTTCCGTCGCGAGATGAAGATTCTCCGCGACTTCATCCATGGCTTCGATTTCCTCCGCATGAGGCCCGACAACTCGGTGATCAAGGGGGGCGTGCCGCCCGGCGGCACGGCGCGGGCGCTCGTCGATCCCGCGAAAGGCATCGCCGTTTATGTGCGCAATGAAGGCTCCACCGGGCCCTGGTCCGCGCGTTGGACCGGTTTCATCGAGACGCCCGCGAGCGGCGAGTATGCGTTCCACACCTTCTCCAACGACGGCATCCGGCTCTGGGTGGACGGCCGGAAACTGATTGATGACTGGACTGACCACGGTGAGCAGGAGGACACGGGGAAGGTCACCCTCGAAGCCGGCCGGCGTTACGCCGTGAAGCTCGAATATTTCTACAACGGCGGCCAGGGCGTGTCGAAGTTGTGGTGGACGCCGCCGGGCGGAAAGAAGGAACCGGTGCCCGCAAACGCGCTCCGCCTGCCGGACAAGGACGCCTGGGGATTGCGCGGTGAATACTTTCGCGGCACCGATTTGAAAAACGCCTGGGCCCAGCGCGACGACGGCATGGTGAACTTCGCGTGGGGCGTGAAGCCGCCGTTCAGTGGCGGCGCGCAAGCGGGATCAACCGCCTTGCAACTCGACCTTCCCGCCGGTCATTGGACCGGTGAATGGCTGGACACCAAGACCGGCAAGGTGCTGGCGACGGTGGAAATTGGCGGGGGCCAGACCAGCACCCTGGGTGCGCCGGCTTACGAGAATGACATTGCACTGCGCTTGCTGAAGAAGCAGGGGGATTGATGACTGAATTCTCAGCGGATAACCATTTAGGTGCCGCTTGTTTTTGGGGCCGGCTGCGGGCACACTTACACGTCATGGAAATCGAACGATTCGGTGTTCTGGCTGCGCGTGCCGCTGGACTGGTGCTCAGTTTGTTGGGAGCGACCAATCTACTCGCTTTCGTCGTGCTGCACTTTTTTCAGCCAGCCACCGCAGGCTGGACGAGCTACTCTCCACTCGCGCCGGAGGTTTCCATGGCGGAGGAACTGTTGCTCCATGATGCTTACTATGTGGTCTCAGATCTATCACTCGGCGTGCTGCCCGGGGCGGTGCAAGTCGCGGTTGGACTTTCCATGATATTACTCAGTCGTCCAATGGGTCGCTTGCTGGTAAGCGGTATGAAAAGCGAGTCGGCCCAGCAAGGCAGCTCAGCACCTTGAATCCAACCAGTCAGAGCCAACGCATTGAATTGGAGCATGCCGGGCACTCAACTTGGAGCGCTCTCTCGAAGGATAATTCTTTACGGCTATCCGAACGCGTTGTCTGCCTCGGTTTGCCAACTTCCCTACATTCAACCCGCTTTATCGTTCAGCCATCAATGCATCTCCACCGCACAGGTGCCGAGACCGCCGCGATAGAAGTTGAACTGCACGTTGGGATGATCCGCGAGCAGCGACATCGGCACCGCACTGTCGGCGAGGCCTTTCGCAATCATCAAGGTTGTCAGGCGCTGGCCGAAGGGGTTGTCGTGATTGCCGGCGTGCCAGATCGAGACCTTCTCCGCCTGCCACGTCTCGACCGGTCCCACCGTCACCGCGCGGGTGGGCACGAGTGAGATGTTGCCGCCGCCGCTCGTCCGCGCGTTCTGAGCGATCGTCAGGGGATGCAAATCGACAACCCGCGTGGCCAGCTTGCGATACTCCGCCGGCGACGGCGGCGCGTCCTTGAACTTCCCTTTGCGCGGTAGCGGATCGTTGAACGCCCAGTGCTTCACGTCGCCCTGGCCGCCCTGCATCACGGCGCAGCGGATGCCGGTGTTCCACGACTGGCAGTAGGCGCGGGTGTCGGCCTTGGGGAAGTGCAGATGGGCGTCGGGCATCCGGAGCTTCTTCTCAATGCGATGGAAGCACAGCTCGCGGTCGGCCCGTTCAAAGCTCAACGGATGCGTGGGCGGCGTTTCCGTGTCGCCGATCACCCATTCGTCCATGCCCCAGAAATGGCCGGCGCGGACATCGAGCCCGAGCGCGTTGACGATGCGCGCGACGAGCGGGAGCTGCTCGGTCGGCCCGATGGGACCGCAAATACCAACCGGGTTGTCCGGCGTGCTTTGCCGCCAGGCGGCGATGTATTCGAGCGCCTCGGCGAGGTAGAAGTCCTCGAGTGTGTCATAAAGCACGACCTTGAAGCCGGGCCGCGAGAGCTTCGCCAGCTTCTGCGGCGTCAGCGCGGCGGCGTCGCGGACCAGGGCTTCATCAAGGGTGGTGTAGTCCCACCAGTCGGGGGCGATGGAGGAAAGTTTGCGGGGCATAAAGCTGAAAAGAGTTGGCGCTGATTGTCGCAGACTTCTGTGGATGAGTTTTGCATCACTCCAGGCAATGTTTCCCCAGCGCCTCCCGCAGCGGGTCCGCGTCCGGCGCGCAGAAGCCGGCGTGGAGATGTTTGCGCCAGCCTTCGGCGAATTCGAACCGGCCGCTCAGCTTCCCGACCTCGCGGCACAGATGCTCCATGGTCTGCACATAGGAGTCCATGCCCTGGGTCTGGTCGAGCCAAGCCTTCTGACTCTCGTGCGCGGCGAGCGCGGCGCGCTTGGTGTCCAGGACGCTGCCGATGTCCACACAGAAGGCCGGGCGCACGATGGCCCCGAGCGGATCGCGGTTCAGGTGCGGCTGTGCATGATAGACAGTGACCGCGCTTTCGACGTGTTTCACGTGCGGGTCGGTGACGAAGTTGGGCATGCCGCGCGCAAACGCCGCCGTGACCGCGAGCCGGGCGGTGGCCATGTGGTCCTCCATGTAATCCACCGGTGAATGGGTCAGCAGAATCTGCGGATTCACCTCGCGCACAATGGCCGCGACCTGGCGCAGGAGGGGGATCGAATAGACGATTTCGAGATCCTCACCGATGGGCGCGTGCCACTGCGCGCCGAGAATTTCCGCGGCGCGCCGGGCTTCGTTGGCGCGGACTTCCCGGGTGTCGTTCGGCGGCAGGGTCATACTGCCAAGGTTGCCGGAGGAAAGATTCAGGCAATGGATTTCCCAGCCGGCCTGTTTGAGCAGCAGCAACGTGCCGGCGGCTACGAACTCGAGGTCGTCGGGATGAGCAAAGAGGGCAAGGGCGGTGGGCATGAGCTTTGTGGACAAAGAAATGACCAAGGACCAAGGACAAAAGAAATCCCAAACTCCAAATTTCCAAGGCCCCAATTCAAGAAAGGAGCACCACGGAAGCCTCACGCCTCACGCGTTACGAATTACGCATCATGCAATTTACGCCACTCCGGCAGCGGCCGTGGTTTGGGCCACGGCCGCGCGAACCGTGTCCTTGAACTCCAGGATGTTCTCATCAAACGCGGCGGAGATGGGCAGCACTTTGGTTCGCGGCACCCGGCGTTTGAACTTCTTCAGGTTTTCCACGGCGGCGGCCTCGTCAATTTTGTTGGCGACCACGAGGCGCGGTTTTTCCAGGAGCGTCGGATCAAACAATTCCAGTTCGGTGAGCAGTTGGCGGTAATCATCCCACGGCTGCCGGCCGTCGGTCCCGGCCATGTCGAGCAGCAGCACGAGGATCTTGCAGCGCTGGATGTGCCGCAGAAATTCGTGTCCGAGACCGACGTTGTTGTGCGCGCCATCGATCAAGCCCGGAATGTCGCAGACCGTGAGCCGATGGAAGTCTGGATACTCCATGATGCCGATCTGCGGATGCAGCGTCGTGAACGGATAAGGGGCGATCTTGGGCCGTGCCCGTGAAATGGCGGTGAGCAGGGTGGATTTCCCGGCGTTCGGATAACCGACGAGGCCGATCTCGGCCATGATCTTAAGTTCGAGCCGGAAATCTCCCTCGTCGCCGGGTTCGCCAGGCTGCGCAAAGCGCGGGGTCTGGCGGCGGGCGGTGGCGAAATTGCGATTGCCGAGTCCGCCTCGTCCGCCTTTGCACAGGACGAACCGCTGGCCGTGCTCGGTCAGGTCCGCCACCAGCTCACCGCCCGTTTCATCCACGACGGGGGCGGGTTTGGCCGGTTCCACGAGATCCACTTCCATGGCCTGGGAACCATCCGCGGCGACCCGGATCACAGTCCTTCCTTTGGTGGCGCTGGGGAGGGGGGGGCGTTCGGTCGCTTCCGGTTCGTCGGTTGGTTCCTCTTCCTCGGTGCCGAACTCGACGCCCGGCAGCTTGGAGGGATGTGAGCGCAACCGCCAGACCTGGGTGCCGCAAGGGACTTTTACCAGCAGGTCTTTGCCCGCGTGACCGTCCATGCCCTTGCCCATGCCGTGCTCGCCGTCCTGGGCGAGCAACCGGGGATTGAAGTATTGGGCCACCAGGTTGTTCAGGTCGTGGCTGGCTTCCAAAATCACATCGCCACCGCGCCCGCCATTGCCACCGGAGGGGCCGCCCTTGGGGCGATACGCCTCGCGGAGAAACGCCACGCAGCCTTTGCCGCCGTGGCCGGCGCGGGCATAAACTTTGATTTGATCGATGAACATGGCGGTAATGGCTGGGGCCAAAAAAAACGGCGAGACCCTCGGGCCTCGCCGCTTGTGCAAATTTTGGGCGTCAGTTGGACGCGGGCGCGGCGGTGGGGACGATGTTTACCCGGCGGCCGGCGCGGTCGAATTTCACATGGCCGTCCTTCAGCGCGAACAGCGTCCAGTCCCGACCGGTGCCGACGTTGACGCCGGCCACGAATTTCGAGCCGCGTTGACGGACGATGATGGTGCCGGCATTGATCAACTGGCCGCCATAACGCTTCACGCCGAGCCGTTTGCTCTGGCTGTCGCGACCGTTGCGGGAACTTCCCTGACCCTTCTTATGTGCCATAAAAAATCTCTGTTAAGCGTTGATCGACTTGACCTTGACCACGGTAAGCTCCTGGCGGTGGCCCTGCTTCTTGTGGTAGCCCTTGCGGCGCTTCATCTTGAAAATGGTCACCTTGTCACCGCGTTTGTGCTCGATGACATCGGCCACCACGCTGGCGTTGGCCACGGTCGGTGCGCCGACGGTCACCTTGCCATCGTTGTTGACCAGCAGCACGCGGTCGAACGTCACCGGCTGCCCGGCTTCGGTGCTGAGGCGCTCGACCTCGAACTTGGTGCCCGCCGTGACGCGGTACTGTTTGCTTCCGGTTTCAAGAATGGCGTACATAAACGTGCCCCTGCAAAGGGGAGGGAGAGGGAACCAAAAGGTCCAAGACGTGTCAACCGGTGATTTGATGATTGTTTCAGCCGGTTCGACCGGTTGGGCCGGTCGGGAAAGCAGCGGGACCATGGTGCCCGTTTTGCCTGCCCGCCAAAAACCTCATTGAGCACCCGCCGTGTCCTGTGCTTTGGTTTCCCACCGCAACAAACCTCCAGACATGGTTTACCGACCACGGACAACTCTTAACTGATTACCATCTCATGATTCTCACCGGCATTGGCGACGAAGCGGGCAACACCATCGACTCCCAGATTGACGCGTTGCGGCAACTGGGCTGGAAACACGTCGAAATGCGCGGGGTCGAGGTGCCCGGCTTTAAGAAGGCCAACTTCCATGACATACCCGAGGCAGCCTTTGAGATCGCGGCCGGCAAGCTCCGGGATGCCGGCATCCAGGTTTATTGCTTCGGCACCACCATTCTCAACTGGGCCAAGGACGTGCAAACCCCGTGGGAGGTCACGACCGCCGAGGTGGACCGTTGCCTCCCCCGCATGCAACGGGTCGGCTGCAAGTTCGCCCGCATCATGAGCCTCAAGCCAGCACCTGACATCGACGCCATCCCCTCGCTCGTCATCGACCGGGTGAAGGAAGTGGCCGACCGCTTTTTGGAAGCCGGCATCACGCCCGTTCACGAAAACTGCATGAACCACGGTGGCATGAGCCCAAAGCACGGACTTGAGCTGCTGGAAAAAGTGCCCGGCTTGAAGCATGTCTTCGACACGGCCAATCCGGTGTTCAACCAGGATCGCTCGAAGCCCAAGCCCTGGCCCCAACAAGACCCGTGGGAATACTGGCAGGCGGTCAAGGACCATGTCGTCCACATTCACATCAAGGACGCCACGTGGAACCCGGCCAAGAACGACGCCGATTACAACTGGCCGGGCGAAGGCCAGGGCAAGGTGCGCGAAATCCTGAAAGACGCCTTTGCGCGCGGTTACGCTGCCGGCATTTCGATCGAGCCCCACATGGTCGTCGTCTTCCACGACGCGAACTCGAAGGCGGACGACTCGGCCATCAAGGCCAATTTCATCGAGTACGGCCGGCGCCTGGAGAAGTTGATTGCGGAAGTCAAAGCGAGTTAACCGAAATCGTTCCAGTTCGTCCGCCCAACGGTGCCGCTCGTGGCTGCCGTTGCTTTCCGTCCTTCCTCTCAGCGCGAAAGAAGCGCAGGGTGCTGCCCGGAAATGAAAGATATCGAAACCAAACTCCTGCACCTGCTCGGCGAACCGGATTACGTGCCGTTGAATGTCCCCGAGCTGCTGCGGCAACTTCGCCTGCCGCCCAATCGGCAGCAGGAGTTGCAGCGCGTGCTCCGCGAACTCGAGCAGGCCGGCCAGATCGCGCGCATCAAGGGCAACCGCTACATCCAGCCGCGCGAGGCCGATCTCATCCCCGGCCGCATCCGCATGAACCGCGCGGGCAAGGGCTTTCTCCAGCCGGACGATCCCGGGCTGAAGGAGATTGCCATCCCGGAACACGCGACCGGCACGGCCTTGCACGAAGATCGCGTGCTCGTGCGGCGCGACGTGCGGGCGAAGGGTCTGCGCCCGAACACTCCCGAGCAGGACACCGGCGAAGTCGTGCGCGTCCTGGCCCGGCGGCGCACGCAGATGGTGGGCACCTTGCAGCGCGGACGCCGGTTCCTTTACGTGGTCCCCGATGATCCGCGCATTCCGCATGACATCTACGTGCCGGAACCGCGCGACGTGGGCCGGCCGGCGAACATCGGCGACAAGGTGGTCGTCGAGCTGCGCGAATGGGAATCCCGCCACACCAATCCCGAGGGCGAGGTCATTGAAGTGCTCGGCGCGCCCGACGAGGAAGGCGTGGACATGCTCTCCGTGTTGCGGCAGTACGATCTCCCGCTGCACTTTCCCAAGCCGGTCCTGCACGAGGCGCGCTCCCATGGCTCAACGATTCAACCGCCTGATTTGCACGACCGCGAGGACTGCCGCCGTCACCGGGTCGTGACCATCGACCCCGACGACGCGAAGGACTTCGACGACGCGATCTGCCTGGAACGCGCGGATCGCGACCAGTGGCGGCTGTGGGTTCACATTGCCGACGTGTCGCATTACGTGAAGCCCGGCAGCCCGCTCGACGTCGAGGCCCGCAAACGCGGCAATTCAACCTACCTCGTGGATCGCGTGATTCCGATGCTGCCCGAGGCGCTCAGCAACGAACTGTGCTCGCTCAAGCCCGGCGTGGATCGTCTGACCAAGTGCGTGGAGTTCCTCGTGGCCCACGACGGCCGGGTGTTGAGCACGAAGTTTTATCCCGCCGTGATTCATTCGCAGCGACGGTTCAGTTACCAGGAGGCGTTCGCCATCCTGCAGCGCAAGCCCGCGCCCGGCGATCCCATCGAGCAGATGCTGCATCACGCGCACGAACTGGCGCAGCGCATCCGGCGCCTGCGTTTTCGGGCTGGCTCGCTCGAACTGGATTTTCCCGAGCGCAAGATCCGGCTCGACGAACAGGGACGCGTCACGCACATCGAAAAGGTGGAGAATGACGTGTCGCACCAGTTGATCGAGGAGTTCATGTTGCTTGCCAACGAAGCCGTCGCCGCCCGCCTCATGCACTTGCAACGGCCCGCCGTGTATCGTGTCCACGAGGAACCAACCGACAAGCGGCTCCAGGAATATCGCGAGGAGGTGCTCAGTCACAACGTGCCGTGCGGCAATCTCCGGCAGCGCCCCGAGGTGCAGCGGCTCCTGTCCAAACTGGGCACGCTGCCCATCGGCGCGGCGCTCAAGATCGGCTTCCTCAAGTCGCTCATGCGCGCGCGTTACGCCGTCGAGCCGCTCGGGCATTACGGGCTCGCCAAGGAAAAGTACACCCACTTCACCTCGCCGATCCGCCGCTATGCCGACCTCGTGGTGCATCGCGCGCTGTTCGACAAGCAGGCCGCGGCGCCGGCCGCGCTCAAGGAAACCGCTGAACACATTTCCACAACGGAACGCAACTCCGCCGACGCCGAGCGCGACAGCAAGGACGTGAAGCTCTTCGCGTATCTGAACGCGCAGTTGAAGTCCGGCTCGCCCGAGGCGTATGCCGCGCTGGTGACGGACGTGCGCAACTTTGGCTTCTTCGTGGACGTGTCCGGCCTCGCGATGAGCGGGCTTGTGCCGCTCTCGACCGTGGAAGATGACTTTTTTGTGTTTGACGCCACGCGCAGCCAGCTCGTCGGCCGGCGCACCCGCCGGATCATCCGCCTCGGTGACTTGATCACCGTGCAGGTCGCAAAGGTGGACTTGGTCAAAAAGCAGGTGGACTTCCGGCTCGTGACCGAACGCAAGACCGGAGCCCGCCCCCCGCTCAATCGTCGGGGCGGTGGCGGTGGCGGTGCCGGTGCCGGTGGCGGTGGCGGTGGTGGTCGCAGTCGCGGTGGCGGGGGACGTCCGCCGAGGCAGCAGCAACCCGCACCCCGGGCGTCGCAGCAAGCCCGCTCACCCCAGGCCCGCCCAGCCGCAGGTCGCCCGAGCGGCCATTCGGACAAAGTCCGCCCGCGCGGTCAAAGCTCACGCCGGAGACGTCGTTGAACCAGTGGAAGGGCGACACTCCGGTCGCCCAACCAGCCGCAGACCAATCCCGCTCACGCGCGGATGGCGTCCACCGGGCGATGCTCGCGATCGGTCGGGCCGAGCCGGCGTTTGGCACCCATCGCGCCGAGCATGGTGTTATAAAGGTCGATGCCCTCGGCCCCGACCTCCAGGGCCTGGCCCGTCTTGAAGCGGCCGTCCGCGCCGGTGATGGCGTGGAAAATTCCGCTCAGTTCGCGCTTGGAATCGCTGTGGCGACCGTCGCCGGACTCCGTGGAGATGGTGATCAACGAGTTTTCGAGGATGGTCTTGCCATTGGCGTCGAGCGCGTCGGGCGAATCGAGTTTCGTCAGGAAATAGGCCAACTCGCGCATCTTCATGTGGACGTGCGCGCGCAGGGCTTCGTTGGGCTTGTTTTCCTCGAATTTGTGCCACCATTCGTGGCTGCACCCGGCCGAGCCGGACGCCTTGTGCTGGGCCGCATCGTCAAAGTGGAAGACCTTCCGGCCGTTGTATTCGTAGTCGCCCTTGAGCCGGATGCGTTCGCCGGCCGCGAGGAAGGTCAGTGAACCGATGCGCACACGATCCATCTGGATGCCCGTCGCGTAGAGGTCGGCCATCAACCGCCAGCCCTCGACGAGTTCCGCCAGCGTGATGTCGATGCCTTCGCCACCGGGATCGGCTTCGCCGCCGTGAATCAATTTCGAACGCGGCGGCACTTGTGGACCGTTCGGGTCGCGCGCCTCCAGGGCATGGGCGCGAAGTTCAAACTCGCGAATACGATCCAGATGATCCGCCACGCGCGCCTTCGACGCGCTGCCCAAGGGCGAGTTCGCGCCGGTGTAAAACTTGTACTGATCCACGACGGAATCGAGCACGCTGCGCCGCAGCCGTTGGCGTTGCACATCCGGCGCGGCCCCTTCCAGACCGTAGGTGCCGAACACGCGGTCAAACAGATCGCGCGGCTTCTCCTGCATCCCAGCGGCAGGCGTGCCGTCGTCATTGAAACTTTGCACGTAACGGCTGAGGCGGTCGTTGCGGCGGAAGAACGTGCCGGCGAGCAGCGTCGGCACCACGCCCGGCGGAAAGCCGTCCGCGTAATGCGCGCGGCGGATGACCTGATCGATCGACGGACCGCCGGCGCGCGCGGTGCCGTTGGGGGGTTCGGCGGTGAATGCGCCGGACGACCCATCGTAATGCGCGTTGATCCCCGGCTCGTCGCAGCGCACCTGGTCCACGCCACGCAACAGGAGCAGCTTGTCGGCGAGCGGCTTCAACGGTTCCAGCACGCCGTCGTAACCTTCGGTCTGGAGCGGCGCGGGAATGCCGAGTCCGAAGAAGAGATTGAAGGCGCGCACCGGCACGACCGGCTTCGGCCCGGCAAGGGCTTTAACGGCGAGCATCTCCTCGAGAAACGGCAGGCCGATGGCGATGGTGCCAACGCCTTTGAGCATCGTCCGGCGGGTGATCTTGGGGTGTTTCATAAGGTGTTCTTCAGATTAGTTGGCTTCGGTTTGGGTCGTCAGCACCAAATCGCTCAAGACAATGGCCCGCATGAGTTCGGTATAGGTGCCGCCGGCCGCTTCCGCCGTCTCGTGAATGCGCATCACCAGCGGCGCGTCAGCGGCGGCCAACGGCCGGCCGATGGCGAACTGAATGACTTTGCGCGTCAGGTTTTCGCGCACGCGGTCGTGCCCGGCCAGCAGGTTCATCAACTCGGCGGCCGTCTTGAAGGATACCGGCTCGGCCTCGCCGGGGAAGAGCACTTCGCCATCTTCGCGCAGTTCATTGCCGTGCTCGTCCTGCCGGTGGAACGCCCCGACGCCGTCGTATTTCTCGAGGGCGAAGGCGAGCGTCTCAAAGCGCACATGACACGCGCCGCAGGTGGGGTTGTCGATGCGCTGCTGGGCGGCACCGCGCTTGGACAAGCCGGGCTTGGCGGGTACCGGCCGCGTGTCGAGTCCCGGCGGCGGATTGTTCACCGCGCCGCGCAAAATGTCGTTCAGCACGAACAAGCCGCGCGCCACCATCGAGGCCTCGTCGCCGCCCACCGTCAGCACGCTGCCCTGGGTCAGCAACCCGCCGCGCTCCGGAATCGCCGACAGGTCGTAGCGCGCCAACGCCACGCTGTCGCTCTCGGGCAGGCCGTAAAACTTCGCCAGGCGCGGCGTGGCGTAAGTGACCTTCGCGTTCAGCAAATCTGCGAGCGGCCGCCTTTGTTTCCACACGACATCCTGGAAGAAGGCCAGCGTCTCGGCGCGCATGTCGGCCGCGAGCGCGGCGTCCCACTGCGGAAACTTCTCCGGGTTGGGCCGCAGATTGGCCAACCGGTCGAGATCAAGCCATTCGGTCACAAAGCGCAGCGACTTCTTCACCACGCGCGGGTCGGCGAGCATCCGTTCGACCTGTTTCTCCACGTTGCGCCGGTCGTACAATTCGCCGGCATCGGCGGCGCGCATCAACTCGCGATCCGGCGGCGCGCCCCAGAGCGTGTAGCTGAGGCGGGCGGCCAGCTCGTAATCACCCACCGGCCAAGCCGTGCCGTCGCCGCGCTGGTTCTCGACGCGATAGATGAAGCGCGGCGACTGCAACATGGCCTCGATGACGAACGCAATCGCGGTGTTGAAGTCGCCGTCCTGTGCCGTGACGGAACTGGCGACGTTGAGGAACGCGTTGACCTCGTGATCCTCCAACGGACCGCGCAACAGCCAGTGTCCGACGCCGGCGATGGCCTTGCGCATGCCGTCAGGATTTGGGTCCGGCTTCAGGTTGAACTCATTCAGATACGCGGGCACATCCAGTTTGCCCACGACGATCTCGGCCATGTTCGCGTACGCCTCCACATGGCTCAAGTCCACGCCCAACGCGTAGGCCGTATTGCTGAAGCCGTCCGCGCGCACGTCCTTCGGCAGGATGTCGCCCGCTTCTTTTTCAATCTCCACGCCGACGGCGCTGCGCACAGTCTCGACGTATTCCGGCACGGTCAACCGCCGCAGCCAGCTCTGCCCGGTCTGCCGGCTCAACCGGTGCGCGGCGGGATCGATCGTCTCGGCCGGCCACACCGCACCGCCCTCCAGCCATTGCTTGAGCAGCGCCTTCTCGCGCGCGGGCAACGGCGGTCGGTCCTCGGGCATTTCGTCCGACTCGACCATCGTCCACAACACACTCTTCGCCGCGTCGCCGGGTTCGATCACCGGGCCGCTGCTGCTGCCCGCGAAGGCCGCGTGGCGCTGCGAAAGGTCGAGCTTGCCCTTGCGAATCGCCGGGTCGTGGCATTCGAGACAGTACTTGGAGAGTAACGGCGCGATCTCCGCCTCGAACAGGCGCGCGTTGGCCAGCTCTTCCGGGGAGGTTTGACCCGCGAGCGCAGGGGCTGACCCGGGCGATGGTCCCGCCTGAAAATGTTGCTCGACTTCGTGCGGGAGCAAATCGCGGTTGAAGAGCGCGACGAGCCGGTACGTGCCACGCCACGGCCGGTCGTTGGAAAACTCATTGGCCAGCGCGAGGCTGTAGGAGCCGTCCCAGTTGACCGTGGTGCCTTCCTGGGTGCGCTCGACGCTCAGCTTGCCGTCGAGATACAGCCGCGTGCGGCCGTTGCGATCGCGCGTGAACACCACATGCGTCAAGTTCGTGGTCAGGCTGCGCTCCAGCGAACTGGTCGAGGGAATGCCGTTGTCGGTGGTCTGCGTGGTGCGCAGGCGCACGTCAAACTTGCCGCCGTCCTGGCCGAGCGTGAAGTTCCGCTGACTGCCATTGGGCGAGAGCGTGACGATGCGCGCGGGGCCGGTTTGATCGGTCGCCGCCGGCCGCACCCACGCTTCCACGGTGAACTTGCCCGAAACCCGCACTGCGTCCGAGATGCGGGTGACCGCGCGTTCGGAGCGGATCAAAGTTTTGTCATGCACCTCGAGTGCGCCCGGCGTCCAGTTCACCGCCTTGGGGTTCGAGATGCGCAGGTTCGCCGGCTGGCCCGCGCCGGAGACATCCTTGACGATGGCCCCGCCGGGTTCGCTGAAGTCATAGAGCGCCAGCAGGCCGGCGCGCGAGCGTTCGACAGCATTTAGTTCCATCCCCGCGCCGAGGAGCCACGTCAAGGTCAGGGCCCACGCCCAGGGGAAGACAGTCAACTTGGGCATGGTCAGGGAGCGATTGAAGCTGAGCTGAAGGCGGTCATTGGGAAATCTGATCAACAGCTTGCACAATGTATTCAATCGTTCAACCCCGTAATCGTGCGCGGAAAAGCTCAAAATGATTCAACCGGAGATACCCACTCAGCGCGATCCCCGGCCGCCGGCCGCGGGCAGGACTACAGTCAGCATCGGAAAGGCGGATTCATCCGCCCCGGCCGGTCATACCCAGACCCGAAGACTGGGCGGATGAATCCGCCCTTCCAAAGTGCAACATTACCCGGCCGCTCGCAAACTTGACGACCGCCGGCATCCGCATTGAACTGCCGCCCATGCCCAACACGATTCCCCAACTCATCCGCAACCGCCAAGGCGAACGCCTCGACTTCGCGTATCACCCCGGCGCGGCGGAACTGACCACGCTGGTCGTCATCGGCCACGGCGTCACCGGCAACAAAGACCGCCCGTTGCTGATCACGCTGGCGGAGACCCTGGCCCGCGCCGGCCTTCACGCGCTCCGCTTCTCCTTCGCCGGCAATGGCGGCTCCGAAGGGCGCTTCGCCGACTGCACTGTGTCCAAGGAGGTCGAAGATCTCGGCGCGGTGCTTGACGCCCTGCCCGGCTGGCAGATCGGTTACGCCGGCCACAGCATGGGCGCGGCCGTGGGGGTGTTGCGCGCCAGCACCGACCGGCGCGTGCAGTCTCTGATCTCGCTCGCGGGCATGGCGCACACGGCGGAGTTTGCGCGCCGCGAGTTTGGCGAGATCAAACCCGGCGACGGCCTGATGTGGGACAAGCCCGACTGCCCGCTCTCGCAAGCGTACGTCGATGACATGAAACGCATCGGCAGCGTCGTCGAAGCCGCCCGCCAGGTGCGCGTGCCCTGGCTCTTCGTGCATGGCACGAATGACGACGTGGTGCCGTTCCAGGATTCGCGCGATCTGCTGGCCGTGGCCAACGAACCCAAACGCCTCGTGGAACTGCCCGCCGCCGATCACGTGTTTTCCGACCCGGAAGCCGCCACGATGGCCAGCGCCGTCGTCGCCTGGATTCGCGAACTCAAGCTCTGATCAGACCCGCTTGCTGGCCGCAGCGCCGCCGGGGAGGGACCGCATGTTGCGGTCCCTGAAATTGGGAGCGGCGGCACGCCGTCCCTCCCGTCGGCCCGCGCGCCTTCCCGCCAACCTGGCTGATCGTCCATAGACCTTTGCGCCATTTCCGCATGGACTATCAGTCATGCCGAAACGGAACGGACTCCTCACCGCGCTGGGACAAAACGTCCGGCGTACGCGCGAATCGAAGGAAATCACGCAGGAAAAACTGGCTGAGAAAGCCGGGCTGGACCCCACCTACATCAGCGGTATCGAGCGCGGTCTCCGGAGTCCCGGGATCAAGAACGTCGCCCGGCTCGCCAAAGCGCTCGGCCTCACCACGTCGGAGTTGTGCCGGGGGTGGACGCGTGAGCGCGAAGCGAAAGGTAGGGCAAGGCTCCTGCCGCGCCCCAATCAAAGGGAAGGTTAAGGCTCGGCAGGAGCCTCGCCCTACCGCCCTCCATGAAGAACCGCCGCCCTACCGCACCGGGGAGGGGCCATCACGGGAGGGACCGCGTGTCGCGGTCCCCAATGTCACGGACGGCGGCACGCCGTCCCTCCCGTTGCGCTTCATCGACCTCTTCTGCGGCATCGGCGGGTTTCGGCTCGCGTTCGAGCGGGCGGGCGGGCAATGCGTGCTCTCCAGCGACTGGGACAAGTTCAGCCAGCAGACCTACGCCGCCAACTTCGGCGAGACGCCGCACGGCGACATCCATTCCGTGGCCGCGGCGGACATTCCGAAGTTCGACATCCTGTGCGGCGGCTTTCCCTGCCAGCCCTTCAGCCTCGCGGGCGTCTCCAAGAAGAACAGCCTCGGCCGCCAGCACGGCTTTGCGGACGAGAAACAGGGCAACCTCTTCTTTTTCGTAGAAATCACCGACTCCACCAACCGCCCGCCTTCGTACTGGAGAACGTGAAACACCCCGTCCGGCACGAAGCCCCGGTCAGGGGCGGCATCGTTGTAGAAACCGATCAAAAGAGAATTTCCAAGCTCCGTCAGGAGCGCCATTTTCTGCGGATGGCCAATACATACACGCAAATCTATGTCCAAGTCGTGTTCGCCGTCGAAGGCCGCCAAAGCCTCATCGCTCCCGAACACAACGACGAATTGCAGAAATACACCACCGGCATCGTCTCGGGCCAGAGACACAAGCTGATTGCGATCAACAACCTGCCTGATCATTTGCATCTTCTGGTCGGGCTGCGACCCGATGCGGCGCTCTCCGAACTGGCGCGCGACATCAAGGTCAACTCGTCCCGCTTCATCAACGAGCAGCGCTGGGTGATGGGACGATTCTCGTGGCAGGAGGGATTTGGCGCGTTTTCCTATTCTCGTTCGCAACTCGGCGCGGTGATCCGCTACATCGAGAACCAGCAGAAACATCACGCCAAGAAATCGTTTCGGGACGAATACACGGCGCTGCTCAACAAGTTCGGGGTGGAATACGACCAGCGCTACATCTTCAAACCAATTGAGCCCTGACGGATCGGCAGGTGCGACAGCGCAACCCCGTCAGGGGTGGCATCTCTGTAGCAACGATCCGGCAGGCATTCACAAGCTCCGTCAAGAGCGACATCCTCGGGCAGGGCGGAGGTGGCCAAATGAACCGGCTGGTCGTACTATGCCGCCCCTGACGGGGCTCTGATTTGTTGGGGTGGCCGTTGCTACAAAGATGGCGCGCCTACGGCGCTGCGAATCTGGGCCGCCTCACGCCTTGCGGAGTCTCTTCCGATGCTCGGCGAGAAAAGCCAATTCTGGGAGCACAGCATCGTCTGGCAGACGCAACGGTTCTCCCGCGTAGGCTGCGAAGTTCTCGGTGACGGCACGCTGCGGCAACTCCGCCTTCA
>CAYXDZ010000016.1:0-5711 GCA_964463815.1 uncultured Verrucomicrobiota bacterium
GGGTGCAATTTGACACCCGCACCATGATGTGAGCGTAATGCGGGAGCAACGGTTCCTCACCGAGCAACGAAACCTCGAACGAAAGGCCATTCGGATGAACTTGGAACAGGAGCGGCCTCGCTCCCTGCGCGAAATGGAACTGGCGGTGGAAGTCGAAGGCCGGGAGTGGATGCGACGACGGCTGGAGGCAGAACTCCAGGCCGAAGCCAACCGCCACGGCGGAGTTTTTCCCCCTGAGCGGACGCAAAGCCCACCACCGGCGGCAGGAAAGCATGCACGTGCGCACGGCCTTCGGGCTGGTGGCACTGAAGGTGTGGCGCGGAAAAGATCCCGGTGACGGTCATTGGGGCTGCCCCATTCGTGAGCGCTGGGGTCTGAGCGCCCATCAACAACTCAGTCCGGCGCTGGAAGACCGGCTGGCCTACTTCGGCACCGTGGCTGCGTCGTATGAGGCCGCGGCCAAGCTGGCGGCCAAACTCGGCTGTCCGGTGGCGGACACCACGATCCGGGCGCTGGTGCAACGGCTCGGTGCCAAAGCGGAGGCGCAAGTGCAAGCCCGGCTGGAACAGACGTCCGCCGAACAGGAGCCGACGCGGGCGGCGACGGCGCTGGCGGTGCTGATGCTCGACGGTTTTCAAGTGCGCTTTCGCGGGCCGGGCTGGGGACGGCGGCGGACGCAGCAACCCCGCGTGGAATGGCACGAAATGAAGCTGGGCGTGTTCTACCGGCACGAACACGCGGCGCGGGGCAAGCGCGGCCAACTGGCGGAGAAAGTGATGGTGGGCTGGCAGGGGGAAGGCTTGGAACTGGGCCGCCGCCTGCATTGGGAAGCGCAACGCGGCGGCTTGGGACGGGCGCGCGCGGTGTTGTCTGTGGGGGATGGTGCGCCGTGGATTTGGAACGTGGTGGGCGACCGCTGGGCGGGGGCGCACCAGTTGTTGGACTTCTACCACGCCAGCCAACATCTGTGGGTGGTGGGCGAAGCGCTGCATCCGCAGGAGGAGACCGTCCGCCGGGAGTGGGTGGAAAGCCGACGCCATCGCCTGCGGCACGGACAGGAGGCGGCGGTGCTGGCGGAACTGGCGGCGCTGCCCCGGCAGCGGGGTGCGCGCGGAAAAATCATCCGCCGCGAGCAAAACTATTTTGCCCGTCATGCTGGCCGGATGAACTATCAAGCGCTGGCCCGGCGCGGCTGGCCGATTGGGAGCGGGGCTGTGGAGTCGGGCTGCCGCACGCGGCAATGCCGACGCAAACGGCCTGGCCAGTTTTGGACGAAGGCCGGGTTGCGGCACCTGGATGCGTTGGAAGAAGCGCGCGACAACGGACACTGGGACCAACTCTGGCTCACCTCATGATGGTGCGGGTGTCAGATTGCGCCCAATCGCACCGGCCGGGTCGCAACCGGCGCCGCGGCTTAACATTTGCGCCCCGCCGGTGGTTTCCCTACCGTCGCCGCCGGTGAAACTCTCCGTCAAAAGCGATTATGCCGCCCGCGCCGTCCTGGGGCTGGCCCGCCACCAACCCGCCGGCAAGGCGGTGCGGGTCGAGCATCTCGCGACCGAACAGAACATCCCGGCGAACTATCTGACGCAGATTCTGATCGAGCTGAAGGCGCAGAAGATCGTGCAGAGCCAGCGCGGCAAGGATGGCGGCTACCTGCTCGCCCGTGCGCCCGGCGAGATCACGCTGGCCGACGTGCTGGCCGCCGTGCATGGCGAGGTGTTTGATTCCCCGGCCATCGACGACCCGCAATGCGCGACCGAGCTGCGGGATGCCTGGCGGAAACTCCGCGCGACCGTGGAAGCCGCCGCCAGCGAGGTGAATTTTCAGCAACTCCTCGAAGCCGGCTCGAAGAAGGCGGAGATGTACTATATTTAGCCCCCAAGCAGGTGTGTTGAACCCTTGATCAATGCAGCAGCATGAAGCTCATCGATTACGCAATCATTGGTGCATCTGTGGGATGCTTCTTCCTGGCGTACGCGGGTTACCGACTCGAAGCGGCGCTTGCGATCATTGTGGTTCTCATCGTTAGTTCGTGGCGTCTCTGGGAATACCGAAGGCACAGGGAAGAGTGGTATGGGCCTGGAGACCGTATCCCAAATCGTCATGATTCAGTGACTGATTCGAATTATAGCGCCTCTGCCACAGACGCACTCGAAAACGATTGATCGGCTCGTCACTCGTCGAAACAGTCTGGTTGTCCAATTCCTTGAAGGCTCACCCCTTCTTTCGAAGCAGCTCCCTTAACTCCGCCACCTCGCTTGTCGGCGGCTGACAGCTCTGGCCGGTGCAGATGTAGGCCTCGGGCTTGTCCCGGTCCTTGATCGTCTTCGCGAATTCCTCCACCGGGCCGCGATTGCTCAACACCACCTTGGCCGGTTGATACACGGAGTGCGCCCCGGCGAGCAGCGCCTGGACCCGCTCATCGGTCGGATCACCGGTGATCACCACGCGACCGGGCTCGTCGAGCCAGTAGTCGAGCGCTTGCAGGAAGTAGCCCGTACCGGTCGGCTGGCGGTCCATACGGTCGGCGAAAAAGTTCAGCGTCTTCTCTGCCGCCTCGCGATAGCGCGCCTCGTCGGTGATGTCGCCCAGCTTGAGCAGGGCCAGGATCGCCACCGCATTCCCCGAAGGCTGGGCACCGTCGTAATCCTCCTT
Source organism: uncultured Verrucomicrobiota bacterium (assembly GCA_964463815.1). GTDB lineage: Bacteria > Verrucomicrobiota > Verrucomicrobiia > Limisphaerales > RI-55 > RI-55. Next base: position 2,659 of record CAYXDZ010000016.1, read on the forward strand.
CACGCGCATGATCAGGTCCTTCGCGTCGGGCAGGCTCTGCCAGAAACCGCCGTGTTCGGCGTCGTAGAAGCGCGTCATCATCGCGTCCGCCAGTTCGCGGGCGAACGTCAGCTTGGCGGCGTCGAGCGTGGTTTCATAGAACGTGATCGTCGCGTTGAGCAGATAGGCATACGCGTCGAGCAACTGAACCGTGTCGCGTTCGCCGTCGCGCAAGCGGTGATAGAGCGTCCGGGTGCCGGCGTCCCACAGCTTGGCCTTGAGGAACGCCAGGTTCTTCTCCGCCGCCTCACGATACTTCGGCTCGTGCAACACCACCGCCGCGCGGGCCAGCGGGCCCAGCAACAGGCCGTTCCACGAGGCGAGCACCTTGTCGTCGAGGTGCGGACGGACGCGTTTTAACTGCGCGGCAAACATCTTCTCCTTCGCCGACGCCAGCAGCGGAAGTTCGGCGTCCTTGAGCTTGGGCCGGGCAATGCTCAGCACGTTCTGGTTCGGCAGCGGATTCGGATGACTGTGATCCTCGAAGTTGCCCTTCTGCGTGATGCCGAAATACGTGACCGCCACTTCGTACTCCGGGGGCGAGAGCAGGCCCGCCAGGTCCGCCCTCGTCCAGGTGTAGAATTTCCCCTCGTAGCCCTCGCTGTCTGCGTCCTCGGCCGAGTAAAACCCGCCCTCCGGATGCGTCATGTCGCGGAGCACATAGCGCAAAATATCATGCGCCACGTCGGCAAACCGCTGCTCACCGGTGACGAGATAAAGATCGAGATACAAGTCGAGCAACTGCGCGTTGTCGTAGAGCATCTTCTCGAAGTGCGGCACCAGCCACTTCTCATCGACCGAGTAACGCGCGAAGCCGCCGCCGAGTTGATCGCGAATGCCGCCCGCCGCCATCTTGTCGCCGGTGAGGACCACATGCTCGATGAGCTTGCGATCATCATGCCGGACGCCGTGCATCAGCAGAAACGAAGGCAACGCGGGCGTGGGAAATTTCGGCGCGCCGCGAAAACCGCCATGCACCGGATCAAGCTGCCGGCGGATCGCCATCGCCGCCTCGCGCAAGAGATCAGGGTTCAACCTCGGCTGCGCCCCCGCCGCCTTCACCAAGTGCGACTCAATCTGCTCGGTCATTGCTTCGGCGGAGGCGATGACCTCTTCGCGACGCGTGGCCCACAGTTCGTGGATGCGTTGGAGCAAGTCCATGAATCCCGGCCGGCCATGTTTGCCTTGGGGCGGAAAATAGGTGCCGCCATAGAAGGGTTTTCGATCGGGCGTGAGAAAGACTGTCATCGGCCAGCCGCCGCCACCCGTCGTGGCCTGCACGTAGGTCATGTAAATCTTGTCCACGTCCGGCCGCTCCTCACGATCCACCTTGATGCTGATGAAATGCTCGCGGAGATAAGCGCCGATCGCCGCATCCTCGAACGACTCGCGTTCCATGACGTGGCACCAGTGGCAGGTTGAGTAACCGACACTCAGGAAAATGGGCTTGTTCTCCTGGCGCGCCTTTTCAAACGCCTCGTCGCCCCACGGAAACCAGTCCACGGGATTGTGTGCGTGCTGGAGCAAATACGGTGACTTTTCCAGCGCGAGACGGTTCGTGTGCGCGTGGGACTTGGTCGAAGAATGGGCGGACATGGGCTTGAGCGGGGCGTTGCGGTCAGCGGGCGAGGCAGGGTTCGTCGCCAGCAGGCCGGCGGCGGTCAGCCAGGCGGTCACCGAAAGACGATTCGGACAACGCATGGAGACACTTTAACGGCGCACCACCCAGCGGCAAGCGGCAAACGGACTGCAGCCTCCAAGCATCATCCATTACGTCATGCGAGACGACAAATCTACCCCACCTAAAGGCTGATCCCGCAAGTCGCTCCTGAATTGAGCATCCAGTGACGCGGATTGACGCCCCAAGGTCGAGAGCTTAAACACAGCCATGAACGAGCAGCTTCATCCAGATGATCTTCTTTACCCAGCAGCCTTCCATGGTGGCTTCGCCTATTTCTTTGAGCGCTCGGATCGTTGGTCTGGGACAAGGTTTGGCGGGCCTTCAGAAGCCACAATCAGTGGCAAAAAATTTGGGCCGAAACGATTGCATCATGTCGCCACGTTTGGTCCGCGTGAATTGCCTACGGGCAAGTTCATGGGTGAGCTTCCGCTATTTTATGGATTTTGCTTCAGTGGGTGCGAGCTCGCTTACCGAAGGGAAGGTTACGGCGCAGTTGAACTGCTGGAACTGAACCCAACGGATTCGATAGAAGACTTTCCCTACACAGCCTACCCGGACCTGCTTCCCTACATTCCGCTTCGTCTCCAGAGAAAGACAGCCTGCGGTTTCCAGGAGTTTTCAAAACTCTCCTGCCAACCAAATTGGAATGTGGACCCGGAAAAACTCATCATCTTGGTACCTCCAAGCCCTGTTCTTGGGGTTTCCCTCTGGGGGCCGTCGGGTGATGCAGAATGCGTGCAGGTTGTGTTTCAGTGTGACATAACTAACGGAACGGTTACTGCGTTCAATCAGTGTGGGTAGCCCGACCGTTCAGCGCCTGCCCCGTAAAGCTCGCTTCACATCGGGCGATTTCTTCCGGCGTGCCCGCGGCGACCAATCGACCGCCTTCGTCGCCCGCGCCGGGTCCAAGGTCGATCACCCAGTCTGCGTTGCGCACCACGTCCAGATGATGTTCCACCACCAGCACTGAGTGTCCGGCATCGACCAACCTTCGCAGCGCGAGCAACAGGATGCGCACATCCTCGAAGTGCAGGCCGGTGGTGGGTTCATCGAAAATGAAAAGCGTCCCGCGCTGGTCAGGCACCCGGCTGCTGGTGGTCTCCGCCGCTTGCGAATTGGGGGACACGATGTCCCCCCCACGTTCAGCTTCCGCGAGATGGCTGACCAGCTTGAGCCGCTGGCATTCCCCGCCGGACAGCGTGTTGATCGGCTGGCCAAGACGCAGATAACCGAGACCCACTTCCTGGAGCAGTTTCAACTTGGTCACCGCTTTGGTCGCCAGCCGCGACTCAGGCAACGCACCGAGAAACTCGATGGCGGCATCCACCGTGGC
>CAYXDZ010000016.1:5811-17928 GCA_964463815.1 uncultured Verrucomicrobiota bacterium
CCAGCCGCGACTCAGGCAACGCACCGAGAAACTCGATGGCGGCATCCACCGTGGCCTCGAGCAGATCGGCGATGGAAAAGGATAGGGACCGGGTACTGGGGACTAGGGTCTGGGGGGCGACGGAATGCTCGCGCTTCGCCCTTCGACCAACCGGCTGCTGAATTCTGAATTCTGAATTCTGAATTCTCACTTCCAGGATGTGCGCCCGGTACCGCCTCCCATTACACGCCGGGCACTTGATGAACACGTCGCTGAGAAACTGCATCTCGATCTTCTCAAAGCCCGCCCCGCGACAGCGGTCGCACTGGCCTTGGGCCGAATTGAAGCTGAACGAACTGGCGTTGTAGCCGCGCCGCTTCGCCTCTTCGGTCTGGGCGAACAACTCGCGAATCTCGTCGAACGCGCCGATGTAAACGGCGGGATTTGAACGCGGCGTGCGGCCGATGGCGGATTGATCCACCATCACAAAGCGGCGGAGCTGCTCCGCGCCGGACAATTGCGCGTCGCCAGCAACGGAAGACTCACCCTCGTCGTTGCCTTCGGTTGAATCGGCGTCCTTGTCGCGACCGGCGGCCAGATCCTCGTTCTGCCCCAGCTTCTCCGCTAGCAATGGCACGAGGACATCCCGCACGAGCGTGCTCTTGCCGGAACCACTGACTCCGGTGATGCAAACCAAACGGCCTAGCGGGATTTCGACGGAGAGGTTTCGCAAGTTGTACTTCGAGGCGTTGGCGACGCCCAAGGTGGGAGAGGTTTTCAAAAACCTGTCTCGGGAGGCTGGCGATTCTTCCGAAAGACTTGACCCGCACACAACTTTGGACACGCCGATGGACAGGTTCTGGTAAACCTGTCCTAGGTTGATTGCACGCCGGCCGCTCAGGTAGTCCCCGGTCAAGGTGCCCTTCGCTTTGAGGATGGATTTGAAATCGCCTTGGAAAACGAGCTGACCGCCGCTCTCGCCGTGGCCGGGTCCGAGATCGACGATCTGGTCCGCCGCGCGCATCACGCCTTCCTCATGCTCGACGACGACGACCGTATTGCCGGCGTCGCGGAGGCTTTCAAGGATCTTCACCAGCCGCGCGGTGTCGCGGGGATGCAGGCCGACGCTCGGCTCGTCGAGGACGTAGAGCGTGTTGACCAGGCGCGAGCCGAGGCAACTCGTCAAGTTCACCCGCTCCGTCTCGCCGCCGGAGAGCGAGCGGGTCGGCCGGTCGAGTGTGAGGTAACCGAGGCCGATCTCGTCGAGGTAACGCAGCCGCTGCCGCACTTCGCCGAGGACGAGGCCGAGCGGTTCGTGGGGCTTCGGAGCGAACCGCTTGATCAAGCTGTCGATGACCTGAAGCGCGTCGCGGACCGCCAATCGGTAAAAATCGGCAAGCGACAACCTAACATCCGCAATGCTTGATTTAAGATCCGGGAGTTGTACGCGATACAGCAACGCCTCCGCTTGCAGGCGGTTGCCCTGGCAATCCGGGCACAGCACATACGCGCGATACTTCGAGAGCAGCACGCGTACGTGCATCTTATAGGCCTTCGACTCCAGCCAGCGGAAGTAACCCTTCACCCCATACCAGAGCTTCGGCCACTGGTGATCCTTGTCCTTGCCGTAGTCGGGATCGCCGTCGATCACCCAGCGCTGGGTCGCCTCGGGCAGTTCGCGAAACGGCACGTCCATCGGCACGCCGCGCTTCTTGCAAAACTTCGCCAAATCCTTCTGCGACTCCGCGCCGGTGCCCGTACGCCACGGCTTCACCGCACCCCCGTTCAACGTCAGCAAGCGGTCGGGAACGGCGAGGTGGTAATCAATCTGGATGACCCGGCCGAAGCCCTTGCAGGTCGGACACGCACCGAGCGGGTGATTGAAGCTGAACAGCGCCGGGCTGGGTTCGCGATACTCGAGATCGCACGTCGCGCAGTGGAAGTGCTTCGAGAAACTCTGCGAGCGTTCCATTGCGACACCTTCGTCAGCCAGTTCATCCTGCCAGTGAAGTTGGAGATGTCCTTTGCCGAAATGATACGCCTGTTCGCACGCCTCGACGAAGCGCGCGCGATTGGCGGGCGTGAGCTTCACCCGGTCCTGAATCACAGTCAACGATTCGGGCGGAGTTCGCTCGAAGAACTCGAGAGCGTCCTCCAGGCGAAGAATTGTGCAACGCGCTGCCCGCTGCCCGGAGCGTGTTGCCAGCAACTTGCCGGCACGGCAGGCGTCCGCATGGTCGGAAGCGGTCGAGCCACCTCCTGCGAACTGGCGGTCGCGCGCGGTGCGATATTCGTGAACGGTGGTCTCGCGGAGACTAAGCGTGTGGTCAGCAGAATCGCTGGTGGCACTCGGAACGCCCCGAGATCCGGCGGGGACAGGTTGTAAACCTGTCCTCTTTTGGACGAGCAGGCGCTGGTAGCCCTGCTTGGTGATGAGTTCGAGCGAGTCTTTCAGCGCGAGTTTCTTGGTCAGTGGAAGATCGAAGGTGATCAGGACTTCGGAAGCGTCGTTTCCCCTCAACCCGGCCCTCTCCCTTAGGGAGAGGGCGAATTCTTCGGAAGCACCAAGAGCTTTCGGAGCGCTCGCTCCCTCAAGAGCGCTCACCGAATCTTCGGCGACAGGAGTGTCGCCATTCCGTTCCTGCAAGGTCTCCCAGATTTTCTGTGGCGATTCCTTCGTCACCGGCTGACCACACTTGCGGCAGAACAATGTCGCCACCAGCGGCCACGTCTGCTTCATGTGCTCGCAGATCTCGGTCATCGTGCCGACGGTCGAGCGCGTGGTTTTGACGGCGTTGCGCTGTTCGATGGCGATGGCGGGCGGGATGCCTTCGATGGAATCGACCTGCGGCTTGTCCATGCGGTCAAAGAACTGCCGCGTGTAGGGCGAGAACGTCTCGATGTAACGGCGCTGGCCTTCGGCGTAGAGCGTGTCGAATGCGAGCGAACTTTTCCCCGACCCGCTCAGGCCGGTGATCACGACCAACCGGTTCAACGGAAGATCGAGATCAAATCCCTTGAGATTGTTGTGCCGCACGCCGCGCAGGCGGATGCAGGGAGCGTTCTTCCGTTTCGACATCGGGCCGCGAAGGTAGCGGGGGAAGTCATTTGTGCCAAGCCGGGCGCAAGACCTGTTCAACATTTTCCCTTCGCCCCGCGCCCGGGGTCTGGCACGCTCGCGGCGTTCTTGCATGGCAACCGATTCCTCCACCACCGGCCGCTGGCCCACGTTTTCGCTGCTCTTCTTCGCCAGCCAGTCGGCGGAGTTCAAGAGCGGCAAGTTCGATCTCTTCCGCGAAAGCACCAAGCTCGCCGACGCCCTGGGCTTCGAGGCGGTGTGGATTCCCGAACGGCATTTCCATGCCTTTGGCGGGATGTTCCCGAATCCCGCGCTGGCCGCCGTCTTCCTCGCCGAGCAGACCAAACAAATCCGCCTGCGCGCGGGCAGCGTGGTGCTGCCGCTGCACCACCCCATCCGCGTCGCCGAGGAATGGGCCGTCGTGGACAACCTCTCCCAAGGCCGGGTCGATATCGCCTTCGCCATCGGCTGGAACCCTAATGATTTCGTCATCGCACCGCAGAACTTCGCCGAACGAAAACGGATCACGTTCGAGGGTATTGAACAAGTGCGCCGGATGTGGCGCGGTGAAGCGATGGAGTTCGAGAATGGCCACGGCAGCAAGGCGTCCATCGTCGTGCATCCCCTGCCGGTGCAGAAGGAGTTGAACATCTGGATCACCTGCTCCGGCGGGCGCGAACGGTTCGTCGAGGCGGGGGAGAAGGGCTTTAACATTCTCACGGCGCTGTTGTTCCAGAAGGTCGAGGAATTCGCCGAAAAAATCGCGGCTTATCGCGAGGCGTGGCAACGGGCCGGCCATCCGGGTCGCGGCCAGGTGACGTTGATGCTCCACACGTACGTCGGCCAGGACGAAGCGGCGACGAAAGCCGCCGTGCGCGGGCCATTCAAGGCGTATCTCGAAAGCTCGGCTGATCTCTGGCAGGTCGGCACGGATCGCTTGAAGGATTTGTCGCCCCGCAAGAAGGCGGACATCCTCGAGTTCGCCTTCGAGCGTTACTACCAGAAGACCGGCCTGATGGGCGGGGTGGAGAACTGCCGCAAGATGGTGCGGGCCGTGGCGGACGCGGGTGCGGACGAGATCGCCTGCCTGATCGACTTCGGCCTGCCGCCCGAGCAGATCATCGCCGGGCTGGAACCGTTGAACGAATTGCGGAAAGGCGGGCGCGCGTCATGAACGAACCGATTCAACCCCGTCGCGTCGTCATCACCGGCATGAGCCTCGCCTGCGCGCTGGGCTTCGAACTGGAGGAATATTGGCGGCGCTTGCTCGCCGGTGAGTGCGGCATCCGCCGCCTGCCCGGCATCGCCGACGACAGCCCGTTGCCCACCAAGTACGCCGGCTGGATCGACGACGGAGTGCTGGCCGCCGCCCTGCCCCGGTATCAGATCGACGACCCGGATCGCGCCAATCAACTTGCGTTGCACGCCGCCGGCCGGGCCCTCGAGGACGCGGGGCTGCCCACGACCGGCGAAACGCCTTCCGAAATGGATGTCATCGCCGGTTCCGGCCATGGCAACGCCAGCTTTCACAACGAAGCCATTTCCGCCTACGTCCGCGGCGGCTATCGCAAGATCCGCCCCACGACGGTCGTGCGCCTGATGTTCAACCGGCCGGGCAACCTGATCTCCATCCGCTACAAGTTGACCGGCGTCAGTTACACCGTAAGCGCGGCGTGCGCCACCGGTTCCATCGCCGTGGGCACGGCCTACCAGCAAGTGCGCTTCGGCCTGACGGATTCAGCCCTGGCGGTGTGCGCGGACAGCGCGATGGACACCACTTCGATCGCCGCCTGGAACCGTCTTGGCGTGCTCACCAAACACCCCGATCCCGCGACGGCTTCCCGCCCATTCGATTCGCAGCGGAGCGGTCTGGTGATGGGCGAAGGCGCGGCGGGATTCGTGTTGGAAACGCTGGAAGCAGCCCAGGCGCGCGGGGCCCGCATCCTCGCGGAGATCATCGGCTACGGCACATCGTCGGACGCGGCGCACATCGTCGTGCCCGAAGTGGCGGGCCAGGTGAAGGCGATCCGCAGCGCCTTGAAACACGCGGGCGTGGTGCCGGAGGAGATCGATTACGTGAACGCGCACGGCACGGCCACCAAGCCGGCGGACACCGCCGAGGCCGCTTCGTTGATCGAATCGCTGGGTGACGCGGGCCGCAAGGTGCCGGTCTCCAACACCAAGGCGCAGCTCGGCCATCTCATGGGCGCGACCGCCGGCGTGGAACTCGTCACCACGCTCCTCGCGATGCAGAAGGGCGAGATTCCTCCCTGCCGCAATCTTGATCACCCCGATCCCGAATGTCCTTTGAACTTCGTGCGCAATGAAGCGTTGAAGCGGGATGTGCGGGTCGCGCTCAAGAACAGCTTTGCCTTCGGCGGCACAAACAGCGCCCTGATTCTGAAGCGCTGGTGACCCTCCGGCTGCCGGCATCAAGGCGTCCATTTCCGTTGTCGAAAAGCAACCGGGGCCGCTGCCCATCACCCATTCTTGTAGCCTGTTTGTGGCAATTCGTTCCTTGCCAAGGTGGGGGGCTTGGCTTCAATAGACCCATTCATGACGACGCATGCCCCATCGCCCTCGCGTACCGAAGTGCCCTTCCGCCAGCTCCCTTGGCTGATTGCCGGTGCTTTTCTGTTGTTCTACCTGGTGACGATGAGCAAGGGGGCGGGCATCACCGGCCTCGCCGTAATCAGCAAGGTGACGGGCTGGGACTGGCAGCCGTTTCTGCAATTTCCCCTCTACTATCTGGTCACCCTGCCCTTCCACGTGCTGCCCGTCTCATTGCAACCCGTCGCCTTGAACGCCTTTTCCGCGCTGCTCGCCGCCGGAACCCTTGGCTTGGTAGCGCGTTCCGTGCAACTGCTGCCGCATGATCGCACGAAGGATCAACGCGAGCGTGAACGCAGCCGGCATGGCCTGTTGACCGGTTCCGCGGCGTGGCTGCCCGCGACCGCCGCCGCCGTGATGTGCGGCCTGCAACTGCTCTTCTGGCAGCACGCCACCAACGCCTCCGTGGACATGCTGAACCTCTTCGTGCTGGCGTGGGTGATCCGCGAGTTGCTCGAGTATCGGATCGACGGCCGCGAACGACGCCTGGTGGTGCTGGCTTTCGTCTATGGGCTGGGCGTGACCAGCAACCCGGCGTTGATCGCGTTGTTCCCGTTCATGCTCGGCGCGCTCATCTGGGTGATGGGCCGGGAGTTCTTTCGTTCGCCGATTCTGCTGAAGCTCTTCACGGCCGGGGTTGCCGGGCTGTTGCTTTACCTGTTATTGCCGGCGCTGGCGGTTGGCTCAGATAAGTTGGAGCTGACCTTCTGGGAAGCCCTCCGCGAGAACTTGCGCACGCAAAAGGCGGTGCTGCAAGTCGGCTTCAACAACCGCCTCTTCCCGCTCGTGATGTGCCTGGGCTCGCTCTTCCCGCTGATTCTGATCGGGGTGCGGTGGCCTTCGAATTTCGGTGACACCAGCGCCGCCGGCAGTCTGCTCACCCGGATGATGTTCCGGGTGCTGACGTTGATTTACATCGCGGCCGTGCTGGCGATGAACTTCCAACTCAAGCACGCGGAGAAGGCGCAAACTGACACGGGCCTCTCGTATCACTCCTTGTTCCTGTTGAGCGCGCTCGTCATCGGCTACTCGCTGGGCTATCTGCTGGTGATCTTTGGCAAACAGCCGGGCAAGTCCTGGCAACGCGCAACGCCGCTGGGGGCGCTCGTGGGCAAGGTCATGGTCGGCCTCGCTTGGTTGATCCTGCCGTTTGTCGCCGTGGGATTGATCTGGCAGAACTTTGCCCAAGTCCGTTCGTTGAACGTGTCGCCGCTGTATGACTACGCGGCTAACGTCGTCCGGCAACTGCCTGCGGAACCCGCCCTCGTCCTGTCCGACGACAATATTCTGCTTTCCCTGGTCGCGGACCAACTGGCCGGCACCGGGGCCGCCGACCACTGGCTGCTGCACACCCGTTCTTTGAGCGCGCCCGGTTATCACCGGCACTTGAACCGGCTTAGTGGTGGCGAATGGCCGGTCGTGCCAGATCAGTTCATCCAGCAAGGCACCGTGGCCGACGCCTACCTTGTGAAGTCCGTGGCAGACACCGCGACCAACCGGCCGGTCGTCTATCTGCATCCCAGTTTTGGCTACTACTTCGAGTGGTTTCATCCGGTGGAGCGAGAGCTCGTTTATGATTTGCGCCGCTACACCAACAACACGGTCCAGGTGCCGGTGCCGGAAGCCGCCGACCTCGAAAAACAAGAGCAGTACCTGCAAACCTGGTGGGAGGAAACGCTTGGCCCGTTGAGCGAGAAGATCAACACCGGGAAGGCCAGCATCGCCGACAACTACCTCGGCCAGGCACAGTCGCGCGCCTTGAATCACTGGGGCACCCGCCTTCAGCAGGCGGAGCGATTTACCGACGCCACGCCATGGTTCGAGCGCGCCACCAGGCTGTTCACAAACAATGTCAGCGCGCTGATCAATCTGGAATACAACCGCCACCACCTCGCCGGCGCCACGAATTCCTTCGCACTCTCGGAGTCTACCGTGTCCGTCTGGAAAAACTACCGCGACAACATCCATGCGGCCATGACGCTGGGCGGCCCCATCGACGAGCCCGGCTTTTGCGTGGGTTTGGGTTCCCTATTCGCCGGCGGAAACCTGCAACGCCAGGCCGCGCAGTACTTCCTCCGCGCGCTGGCACTGACGCCGAACAATCAGTTTGCCCGCGCACAACTGGCCCGTACCTTTCTCCAGGCCCAGGCTCCCGATCGCGCCCTGGCAATCCTTCAAGAAATCCGAACGCAAGCCGCCACCGGCCTCAACGAGTACGCCCAAATCGACCTGGCAATGCTGGAAGCCACCGCGCTCTACGGCAAAGGCGAGCTCGAGCGCGCCAATACGTTGCTGGACGGCCTGGCGCAGCGCTACCCCCAGCAACCCGTCGTCTTCGAACTGCAATCGCAGATGTACCTGAACTTCGCCACGCGCAACCCGGACTTCATCGCGCGCGCCGAACAAGCCGTGCAACGTCACGCCGCGTTGACCGCCGGCACGAACCTCGTGGTGAAAAACAACCTCGGTCTGCTCGCCTTCCTCAAGCAGGACTGGACCGCCGCCGCCGCCCACTACTCCGAAGTGCTGGAAAAGGAACCCGAGGCGCAGGCCACGCGCTTCAACCGGGCGCTAGCGAATCTGAAGGCCGGGCAACTCGACCGCGCGCTTGAGGATTACAAGCTGCTCGAAGAAAAGAACCCCAAGGCCCATATCGTCCATTTCGGTCTCGGTGAAATCGCGGAGCGCCAGAGCCGCCCCGCCGACGCGCTCAAGCACTTCAATTCCTATCTCGAACTCGCCCCCAAGGGCACAACCGAATACTCCAACGTCGTCGCGCGGGTGGAGCAATTGAAAAGCCGCTGACCTCCATGCGCGTGACTCACGTCATCACGCGGTTGATCGTCGGCGGCGCGCAGGAAAACACGGTGGCAACGGTCCTCGGCCTGCGCGAGAAAACCGGGGTGGAATTGGACCTGGTGACCGGCCCCACCGCCGGTCGCGAAGGCACGCTCGAACACCTCCTCGAAGGCAAGGTTCCGATGGAAGTCGAACCCCATCTCGTCCGGCCGGTGCATCCCTTTCACGATGTCCTCGCCTGGCAACGATTGACCCGCCGCTTTCGCCGGACCCAACCCGATGTCGTCCACACGCACAGTGGCAAGGCCGGGTTTATCGGCCGGCTCGCGGCCGCCCGCGCCGGAGTGCGTGTGATCGTTCACACCATTCACGGGCCGTCGTTCGGTCCGTTTCAAGGAGCGCTGGCCAACACCATTTTTACCCAGGCGGAGCGCCGCGCTGGCCGGGTCACCACGCACTTCATCAGCGTGGCGGAGGCGATGACGGAGCAGTATCTCGCCGTGGGCATCGGCCGGCGCGAACAGTATTCCACCATCTGGAGCGGCTTTGACCTGGCCCCGTTTCTCTCGGCACCAAATGATCCCGCGCTGCGCTCCCGGCTGGGCATCGGCCCGGAGGATCTGGTGATCGGCAAGATCGCGCGCCTGTTCAAACTCAAGGGACATGACGATCTGTTCGCGGCCGCCCCCGAGATTATCCGTCAGGTGCCGCAAGCGAAGTTCCTGCTGGTCGGTGACGGCCCATGGCGGGATCGCTTCGAGCGACAACTGGCGCAATCCGGATTGAAAGATCATTTCATTTTTACCGGCCTCGTCCCGCCGACGGAAGTCGCGCGCCATGTCGGCCTCATGGATGTGCTGGTGCATCTCTCACGGCGCGAAGGTCTGCCGCGCGCGTTGCCGCAGGCGCTGGCCGCCGGCAAACCCGTCGTGGCTTACGATTGTGACGGAGCTCGCGAAGTCTGCGTGCCGGAGCAAACGGGATTCCTCCTGCCCCCCGGCGATCAGGCGGGCTTGATCCAGGCGGTGATCGCAATCGCGCAATCGCCGGCGCTGAGGCAGCGCCTGGGGGAACGAGGTCGCCAACTGGCGTGCGAACGCTTTGAAGTCGGCCGGATGGTTGAGGCCATCCATGCCTGTTACCTCAAGTTGCTGGACCGCCGGTCAACCATCCGCTCGTGAAATTTCCCGAACACGCCTATCTCGCCGCCGGCATGGTCGCGTTCCTCGCCGCGCTTATCTCCATGCCGCTGTGGCGCTCGCTCTGCATTCGTACGGGCCACGTTGATGATCCCGGGCATCGCAAGATCCATGACCGCCCCATCGCGCTGGCCGGTGGACTGGGTGCGCTTACCGGCTTCCTCGCTCCCGTCGTGGGCGGACTCTTCTTCGTGCTGGCAGGCGGATTGCCGGAATCGGTCGTGGATCAACTTGGCTACGGATTCGCGGCCCGCAAATGGCAGTTGCTGGCCATCGTGGGCGGGGCGTTCGGCATGGTCGCGCTGGGCTGGTGGGACGACCGCCACGAACTGCGCCCCAGCGTGAAGTTTGCCGGCCAGTTCTTGCTCACCCTGGCGGTTGCTGCCTCGGGTGTCCGCATCACGCTCTTCGTGCCGAGCGTACTCTTCAGCTACTTCATCACGATTCTGTGGATGCTCACGTTGATCAACGCGCTGAACTTCATGGACAACATGAATGGCCTCTGCGCCGGCATCGGCACCATCGCGGCCGGCTGGTTCGCCGCCATCGCCATCGGGCACGGCCAATACCTCGTCGCGCTGCTTGCGCTGGCCATCGGCGGTGCGCTGCTGGGATTTCTGCCCTACAACTTCCCCAAAGCCTCATCCTTTCTCGGCGACGCGGGCAGTCACCTTGTGGGGTTCCTGCTCGCGGTGCTGGCCATTTTGCCGCACTTCTACTCCGAGACTTCCCCCAAACGCCTCGCCGTGATCAGTCCCCTGCTCATCCTCGGCGTGCCGCTGCTCGACCTGGCCTGGGTGGTCATCATTCGTTGGCGGCTGGGAAAACCGTTCTGGATCGGCGATAACAATCATCTCTCGCACCGCCTGAACCGTACCGGCCTTTCGCGTCCAAACGCGGTGCTGGTTCTGTGGCTGGCCGGACTGGTGTGCGGTGCCGTGGCGTTTGCGCTGAACTGAGGGGACGCGGAAGATGGTCAACGGGTGCCCGGCTCAACTGATCACCGTTGCCAGCGCCTTCCGGAGGCGGTTCAGCACGCGTTCTTTCCCGAGCACTTCCATCAGGTGATAGAGGCTCGGGCCAACCTTGGAGCCGGTCAACGCCACGCGCGTGGGCAGCACGAGCGCGCCGGCTTTCACACCAAGTTCCTTGCTCAACGGCTTGTAAAGATTCTGGATCGCGTCGGCGGAGAAGTCCGCGAGCTTTTCCAGTTCGGCGATCAAGCGCTCCAGGACCGACCGGGCGGCGGGGAGGAAGGCTTCACGGGCGGCGTCCGCATCCACCGGGAAGTCGTCGCTGAAATAGAATTTCGCGGAGAGCGGCTGATCGATGAGCTGCTGGTACTTCTCCCGGTACGTTGCCAGTGCGGCGGACACGTATGCTGGCGGGTGGCCGTCCGTGACGATCCCCGCACGGTGCAGTTCGCGCAGGCAGAGCGCGTTGAAGCGGTCGGCCGCTGCGGTCTTGAGATACTCGGCGTTGAGCCACTTCAACTTGTCCATGTCAAAGCGGGCGTTGCCGCGCAGGATTTGCGGCACGTCAAACTTCTCGATCACCTCCGCGATGGGCAGTAACTGGCGGTCATCCTTCGGCGACCAGCCCAGCAGGCAGAGGTAATTGACGACCGCTTCGGGCAGGAAGAAGCCGTCCATGTAGCTGGCGAGCGAAGCCCCGGTGTCGCGCTTGCTCATCTTCGAGCCGTCGGGATTCAAGATGAGCGGGATGTGCGCGTAGCGTGGCGGCTGGACCCCAAACGCCCGGAACAAAGCGATGTGCTTGCTCGTGTTTGACAGATGATCCTCACCGCGGATCACGTGCGTGATCCCCATCTCGAGGTCATCAATCACGTTGACCAGGTGAAACACCGGCTGGCCGTCGGAGCGGACGATGACGAAGTCCGGATCGAGTTCCTCGCGGTCGGTGAGCTTGCGCTCAACGTCACCAGCCACGAGATCGGGAATGATGACCGGCTCGCGCGACATCCGAAACTTCACCGCGCCGTCGTGCTCGTAGGCGAAGCCCTGGTCCCGCAGCTCGGCAATGCGTCGCCGGTAAATCCCACCGCGCTGCGATTGAAAATACGGCCCGTGATCCCCGCGCGCCGCCAGCATGTCGTCAGCGCTGAGCGGGCCTTCATCCCAGTCGAGCCCGAGCCAGCGCAGGCCATTCAAGATGACCTCGACAGCCTCGCGGGTGTTGCGCGCCTGGTCGGTGTCCTCAATGCGCAGGACAAAGGTGCCCCCGGTGTGGCGCGCATAGAGCCAGTTAAAAAGTGCGGTACGGGCGCCGCCAATGTGGAGGTAACCAGTGGGACTCGGAGCAAAACGAACGCGGGGTTTCATAGTGGGACGGGAGGAAAAATTGGAGCCGGGTGGTGGGGGCTGGCCCGAACCCCGACACAGGCCCCCGGGCCGCCGCGGGTGGGGGTGGAGTTGGAGTTGACGAGGAAGG
>CAYXDZ010000016.1:17938-19466 GCA_964463815.1 uncultured Verrucomicrobiota bacterium
TTTTATTTGCGGGCGGTTTTTATTTTGGGGCGGGGGTGGGGGCCCCCCCCCCCCCCCCGCGACTCAGGCCACGGGGCCGCCGAGGTTGGCGATGGAGTTCATCTGCACGAGAAAGTTGCAGATCGACGCCAGCCGGGGAGTTTCAACGCCACTGGCCTGCGCGATCAGCAGGGGCTTGAGAAACAACGCATCCAGTTCCAGCGGCCGGCCGGCCTCGAAATCCACCAGTGTCGAGGTGCGGTAGTGGCCCATCTGCCGCGTCAGGGTGATTTGTTTTTCGGCAAACGTGGGCGAGATCCCCAAGCCATTGTCCCGGGCCACGGAGATCACCTCGGCCATGACTTCACGCACCACCGCCTCCCAGCGCGGATCGGCCAGCAACTGGTCGGTGGCAAAGGCGTCCCAGAGATTGAAGTGCTCCGGAACTTCGCCGTTGATGAAGGCCTCATAGCCCGCGGCGGCCACGACGCCCAGGCCGTTGAACGGGATGTTCCAGACGAGTTTCTCCCAACGCGCGCGCTCCAGATTGTCGGTCACCTGAACTGACAGGCCGGCGTTGCGAAAGAGCCGGGCGATCTCGTGCGTGCGGCCCAGCGGCAGACTCGCAAATTCGCCGAGCATCATCTTGCCATACGCGAGATGATGAATCACGCCGGGCTCGATGCGGTTCAGACAGACGAAGCACAGGCCGCCCAGAATTCGTTCGGCACCGAAGAGGGCAGCCAGGTCGGCCTCGTTGCCGAGCCCGTTTTGCAAGGTGACGATGGCGGTGTCCGGACCGACCAACGGCTCGATCAATTCCTTGAAACGATGGTTGGCCGTGGACTTCAGCGCCACCAGTACGAGTTCGACGGGACCGATCTCCTCGGGCGACAGCGCGAGATTGGGGTGCGCGATGACGTTGCCCTCGTCGCTGATGATCCGCACTCCGTTCTGGGCCACCGCCTCCCAGTCGGAGCGGATGAGAAAATGGACCTCCTCACCCGTCTTGCAGAGTTTCGCGCCGTAGTAGGAGCCGACGGCACCGCAGCCGACCACCGCTGTTTTCATGCCCGGGAAAATGTCATCATCATCAATAAACAAAAAGGCACTCCGACCAGGCCGTCAGAGTGCCTTTGAAAAGCCATTGCGCGGAATTACTTCTTGCCGAGGATGGCGTCCTTGGCGGCCTTGGCGACGCGGAACTTCACGACCTTCTTGGCCGGGATCTGGATGGTTTCGCCGGTGGCGGGATTGCGACCCTGGCGGGCCTTGCGGTTGACGAGCACGAGCTTGCCGATGCCCGGCAGCGTGAAGGAGTTCTTGGCGTGCTTGTAGGCCAGCTCGGCGAGCTGCTCGAGGATGGCGACCGCCTGCTTCTTGCTGACGCCGTTCGCTTCGGCGATCTCGGCCGCGATCTGGGATTTGGACAATGCTTTAGCCATAAGAGTAGTATGTATTTTGTTGTTTGGAGAAGTCGTGCGACTTGCGCGTATTTAAGCGCGCACCAAGGGGTGCGCAAGAAAAATAACCAATGTACATCGGGGTT
>CAYXDZ010000017.1:0-19290 GCA_964463815.1 uncultured Verrucomicrobiota bacterium
CCAGCCGACTGCCTTCCTGGGCGTCGCTCACCACGATGATGCGACCCGGCAACGTGTCCGCCGTGGCCTGCTCGCGGGTGCGCGCGTCTTCGATCAGTTCCGCGGCCGTCACCAGGGCCTTGCCCAGGTGGGTGCCGGCGGGCGTGACTGCCGCCGTGCTCAGCCGCTCGCGCCACAGGGCCGGGCGGCGGGAGGATTCCGACCGGGCCCAGTCATCAAATGAAACCAGGGTGGTCAACTGGCGGTCAAAGCCCAACAGCGAAACCTGCCGTGCGCCGCGCACTTCCTCGGCCAGATCCTCCACGAGGCCGACGGCTTCGGTCCACAGGTTGCCGCGCTGCATGCTGGCGCTGGTGTCGAGCAGGACGACCACGATCTCGCCGGACTCGGTGTTCTCGGCGGCGGTCGCGGGGTTCTTGAAGAAAGGCCGGGCAAAGGCGGCGGCCAGCAGCAGGAGGATCAGGCAGCGCAGGGCCAGCAGGAGCCAGTGCTCGAGCCGCGTGCGCCGCTTCACCTTGGGCGGCGTCGGCTTGAGGAACATCAGGGAGCTGAACTCCTGCCGCCTGCGAATCCGTTGCCGGACGAGGTGGAAGATGATGGGCAACGCGATGGCCGCGGCACCGATGAAAAACCAGGGCGCGAGAAAACTCATGCGGCTTGGGTGCGTTGAACGTTACGCAGACTGAGCGGCGCCCGGCGCGAGCGGTCCTTGAGAAATTCCAGCAGCAGCAGATCCATCCGCGTGTCCGTCGGCACCTGATGGAAGTCGATGCCCAGTTCCCGGCAGATGGTGCGCACGGCCTCCTGGTGCGCGGTCAGCCGTTGCACGTAGCCTTCCCGCACGGCGCCGGGGTCGATGAACAGGTCGCGATTCGATTCCAGATCGTGGAACAACATCGGTTCATCGAAAGCGAAGTTCACTTCCGCCGGGTCGAGCGTCTGGAACACGACGATCTCATGCCGGGCGGCGCGCAGCAGGGTGAGTTCGCGTTTGACGCCTTCCAGCGGAGCCAGCAGATCGGAAATGATGACCAGCAGGCCGCGTTTGCGCACGAGGGCGGCGATGCGTTCGAGCGGCCGAACGAGGTCCGTCTTCGCGCCTTCGGGAGCGCGCTCCAGCGCGAGCATCAACCGGCGGAGATGGCCGGGACGGTTCCGCGCGGGCAGGTAATCACGGACCGCCTCGTCGAACAGCAGCAGTCCCGTGGCATCGCCCTGCCGGCTGAGAAAGCAGGCGAGCGTCGCGGCGAGCGTGCGCGCGTAATCCGCCTTGGTGTGGCCCAGCGTGGTGAACTGCATCGAGCGGCTGTTGTCCACGAGCAGGTGGCAGCGCAGGTTGGTTTCGTCCTCGAATTTCTTGATGTATTCGCGGTCGGAGCGGGCGAGCAGCTTCCAGTCGAGATACCGCAGGTCATCGCCCGGCGCGTACAGCCGGTACTCGGTGAACTCCACGGAAAAGCCGTGATACGGGCTGCGATGCAGGCCGTGCCAGAAGCCTTCCACCACCGCGCGGGCGCGCAGCTCCAGGCTGCGAATCGCCATCAGCGACTGCGTGTCGAGGTAGCGGTTGGCGGCGGAGGCGTCGGGTAACGGCATGGCCGGAGTGGAAATGAGGAACTTACTGGTGATGTTCCAGCAGCCGCTCGATCAACTTCTCGATGGTGACGCCTTCCGCCTCGGCGCGATAGTTGAGCAGCACGCGATGGCGCAAAACGGGGCGGGCGAGCGCGCGGATGTCGTCCTTGGTGACGTGCGTCCGGCCGGCGAGCAGCACGCGCACTTTTGCGCCGAGCACGAGGAACTGGCCGGCGCGGGTGCCGGCCCCCCAGTTGACCCACTCGTTCACGAAGTCCGGCGTGCCCGGTTGATTCGGGCGCGTGGCGGCCACGAGTTGCACGGCGTAACGGACGACCTCCTCGGCGACCGGCACCTTGCGCACGAGATCGTGAAACTTGAGCACATCCTCGCCGGTGAACAGCGCTTCGATCGAGCCGTGGCGTGGCGAAGTGGTCTGCTGCACCACCGCGACCTCGTCCTGTTCCGGCAGATAGTTGATCACCACGTTAAACATGAAGCGGTCCAGTTGCGCTTCGGGCAGCGGATAGGTGCCCTCCATTTCAATCGGATTTTGCGTGGCCAGCACGAAGAACGGCTCGGGCAGGGCGTGGCGCACCCCGGCGGCGGTGACCTGATGCTCCTGCATGGCCTCGAGCAAGGACGCCTGTGTCTTTGGCGGCGTGCGGTTGATCTCGTCCGCGAGGATGATGTTGGCGAAGACCGGGCCGGGAATGAATGTCAGCTTGCGGCCCTCGGCGGTGTCTTGGAGAATCTCCGTGCCCGTGATGTCCGCCGGCATGAGGTCGGGCGTGAACTGCACGCGCTGGAATTGCAGGTGGAAAATCTGCGCGAGCGATTTGACGAGCAGCGTTTTGGCCAGGCCGGGCGCGCCGGTGATCAGGCAATGACCGCCGGCAAAGAGGGCGACGAGAATCTGCTCCACGACCTCGCGCTGGCCGACGATGACCTTGCCGAGTTCTTTCTGAATCTGGGCGTTGCACGCCCCGAGTTGCTCAATGAGTTGGGCCTCGACCGCCGCCGGTGAAAGGGTGCGCGGTGGAGTTGCCACGGGCGCTACCGGTGTGGTTACCGGCTCCGTCTTGGCCTCGGGCAAGGGCGGTGGCGGTGTGGCCGGGGTTGGCGTGGGATTGGCGTGCGCGTCGAGGATGTGATTTGGAATGCTCATTAGTGGGTCATGGCGTAGAAGAGAATGTTGATGCCGAGCGGGTAGGCGACTTTCTCGGAGAATTCGCGGAAATAATACTCATTACCGCCTTCATGTTCCCAGCCGTCGCCGAGGTCCGTGTTGTGGCAAATAATGGCCAGCGGCCGGCCGCGCTCGTCAAAGATGCCGCGATAGTGTGGGTCTTTGGCCCCAGGATTCTTGTCCGGTTCCCAGGTTACACCTGTGAACTGACTTTCCCAGCCCTGGCCGACATTGGGAATCTGGGGATTGTGGGGCACTTTCATGACGAGATTGAAGATGGGATGGTCGGGCGGCAGATCCTCGATGGGCCGGTCGGGCAGCACGCGCTTGATTTCCCGCTCGAAGTTCTCCCATTCGTAATCACCCCAGAAATCATCCACCATCAGGAATCCACCGCTCTTGAAATAACGCCGCAAGGCATCCACTTCTTCCTCGCTGAAGACCAATTCACCGGGTTCGACCAGGTATATGAATGGGTAGTCGAATAAACGCGGATCCGTCAACTCGAGCGTCACGCCGTCGGGATGCACTTCCAGCGAGGTCATTTCCTGGAGGCGGTACGAAAAGTTCAAATCCGCGTCCGGGTAATCAATCGCCCAATACCGGCCCGACCTTCGTCCCCCGTAGCGAGTGCCGTAGTATTCCACCCGGGCAAAGGTGAACACATCCCGTGGCATGGTCGGATGAAGATCCCATACTGGCACCTCGCCCCGATCAAACAAAGCCTGCCGGCCCCGGCCGCGTCCCCATTGCCCGACCGCAAAATCCGCCATGATTACCAGGGCGGTCAGGACCAGCGTGATGCGGAGTGCTCGTTTCATTCGAAGCTCACCTCATTCGTGGTTGCTGATGGTGAGGGCGTGGGCACGGAGTTGGTTGTTTCGCGCACCGGCGCAATCGGCACGTCCTCCAATTCCAGCAACAATCTGTGCGCGGCGCGGAAACGCGGCGCGTCCTCCAGCGCGAGCAGCAGATGCCGCTTCGCCAGCGCGGGGGTGCTGGACTTGCGGAGGCTCGCCACTTGGAAATGCAGTTCCGCCGGGTTCAGCGGGTCCAGCTTGAGCATGGTTTCGTAGGCGGCCAGCGCGGCCTCCGGTTGTTCCAATTTTTCCGCTGACCGGGCGAGCGAACGATAGGCGGCGCTGTTGAAGGGATTCATGCCAATGGCGCGTTGCGACCAAGTGGCAACGGCCGGCCAGTTCTCGTTTTTCTCCTCGATCTCCAGCAGGCGTTGAAAGACGTCCACCTGATTGCCGTCAACGGACGCCGCCAGCTCGAGCGATTTCAGCTCGCCGTCGGTGTTCGTCAGGTTGCGCTCGACGACCGCGCGCAGCATGTAAGGGCGCGGCGTTTGGAAGCCGTTTTCAGCGCGCTTGAACATCCGGTCGAGCAGCGTCTTCGCCTCCTCCCAGTCCTTGGCCGCGATGGCTTCTTCGGCCCCGGCGATGAAAGCCCAGTAATTGTTTGGCTGGCTGCGCAACAAGTCGGCCGCCATTCCAGCAGGAGCCGCCGGCCGGAGGAATTCGCCCAGGTCGCGTGGCCCGGCACCACCGGCGGCGATCTCGGGCTTTTTCCAATCCAAACCCTTGCCGATTTCCCGCGCCTGCGTGTGCGCGTAGTCGATGAACTTTTTGTCGATGCTTCCCATCTCCTCGGTGTGCTTCGCGATGGCGGCGTTGATCTCGGTGCCTTCGCCCAGTTCCCGCAGGATGGCGACCAGCTTGTCGAACCCGTATTCCTTGATGAAGAACTCGACGACCAGCGCGGATTGATAATAGGCAAACTGCAAATCGAGATTGTTCTTCGCGGTGAGGAAGGCGCCGCTCAGGTTGCTCACGGGATGCATCTTGTCGCCGAGGATGAACTCGATGTACTCCGGAATCATCCGCTGGCCCCACGAGGGATCGACCACCAGTTCCTCGTAAACGGAAATGCCCTCGCTCAGCCACCGCGGCATCTTGTTGCGCGTGAGATTCAGCGTGATGACGTGGGCGTATTCGTGCCAGAGCACGGACGCCCAGGCGGTGGAATTGCCGGCCGGCGACGACGGGCTGTTGGCCGTGATCACATCGCCAAAACACACCCCGAGGTAGCCGGGGTTGCCGGGCATGCCGAACGTGCGCACCGCGAAGTCCCGGGGATCATCGAAGATCTCGACGAGCGTGGGCTGCTCCAGGGTGATGTCGTACTTCTTCGTCAAGACGGCGTGGGCCTCGGTCAGGAGTCGAAGCACATCGTCGCCAAAGATGGCGGCCTCGCGCTCGGCCATCCGGATGATGAAATGATCGTTGGTGAGCGTGGCGAAGCGTTTGTACTGATCGCGCAGGTTGACCAGGTTGAAGGCGGTGACATCGTAGCCGTCGTCCTGATGCACCGCGTCCGCCAGCGCCCAGCCTTGCTCGGCGTCGCCCAGTCGCAGTAGGTCCTGGGCCAGTTGAATGCGCGCGGGCAGATATTTTTCATCGAGCTCTAGCGCGCGGCGCTGGTAACCGGAGCCTTCCTTGAAACGGTACTTGAGCGATAGCTTCAGCCCGATGAGGTGGTCCACGCGCGGATTGGCCCGGAGGTAGGCGAGCGCTTTTGCACGGGCCTCGGCCTCCGCTTCAGGCTGATTCACGAGGTGGGCGAGCACGGCCTTGTAGGCCCACGCCTCGGGGTGGTTCGGGTTGACCGCGAGCGCCTGGTCGAGTTCTTCGTGGGCCTTTTCGTATTCCTCCGCGTCGATCAAGTGGTCCGCGATCAGCAGCCGGCTGGGCACATGATTGGTATTCTGCTCCAAGGCTTTCGAGAGAGAAGCGACCATCACGGCGCGGTCGCTGGGCGCGTAGGCCCGGGCCAGGCCGTGCAGCAAATCGGGATGGTCGGGCGCTTCCTTCAAGCCATCCTCAAACGTGCGGGCCGCCAGGTCGTAATCGTGCTTGGCCAGCGCGAGTTCACCGGCGGCCAGCCAGGCGTCGGCATATTTCGGATCAAGCTGGCGGGCACGCAGCAGAAAATTATCGAGCACCAGCTTGGGCTCCGCGCCCATTTGCAGCACCGCGCGACCGAGAAAAGTCAGGGTTTCCGGTTCCTGCAAATACCGGATGCGCGGGCCGGCGTACTCGTCAATCGCCTTGAGTTGCTGTTCTGCGAGTGCGGGTTCGCCGCGGTCGGCGGCCATCCGGTAAGCATACCAGCGCAGAGGAATGTTGCGGGGGAAACGGTCGAGCGCCTCGGTGATGGCCGCGTTGGCGCCTTCATAATCTCCCACCGCGAGCTGTGCCTGAATCAAGATGAGCCGCCAGGCCTGACTGTAATTGTTGTCCTCCAGTTCGCTTTTCGCCAGTCGCAGGCATTCCTGGTAATTCCCCTTTTGATACAGCGCCTGCAATTCCTTCACGTCCGCCGCCGTCAACGAACCGGTTAACAAAGCGCAGCACACGCCGCAAACCCACCACCACCGGCGGGCGGAACGCAGCCGGCCTTCGAAAGAAAGTGGTGTTTCGCGCTGGGACATGACTTCTAGTATCGCAATTACCACGATCAGGCAAGCGACGGCTCGAATTCGCTTCAATGGACGGCAGGGGCCCGCGAAATGTTTCGATTTAATTTCCGAGCGGGCGGTTTCGCTCCGGGTAACCAGCATCACGCGGGAGGAAGGGCAGCGGTGGTGCCGGGAGAAGGGAAGTCACCACGCGCAGGATGGCGGCGACGAAAGCTGGCAACTATCGGGCCGCCATCGTGCGGGATTGAGCCGGACCACTCAGGCTCACGGGCAGCGGCCAGATCTGGAAACCGCCATGCCCTTCCGCGGCGTCCTGCCAGGTGCCCCAGATCCGTCCCGCATCGCAGAAGCCGCGGCAAAAAACGGTGTTGCCGAAAAGGTAGGTCTGCACCCAGCGAAATTCCTGGCCCTCCGAATCGAACTCGCCGCTCAGCACAAACATGCCGCTCTCATCCTCGCCGACGCCGGACAACTGGTTGTCACGCAGTTGTAACAAGACATCGAGCCGGCGCTTCTGCGCGGGTGTGCCCTGGTTGGTAAAACCAGTCCACTGCCCGGACAGGCTGACGGCAGGTCGGGTTGCTTTGGTGGCCACCATGTTATCACCCACAGGCTCCGGAGCACCGGCACTCAGTTCCTCGCTGCGCCATGCTCTGAATTGCGAAACACGACATTAGCGAACTCCGTGAGGCCGGGGTCAACCGGAAGTTATCCACCAGCACGGGCCGGATGAAACGATGATAAAGAACCCTCTGGACACCAATTGATTAGCGTGATGGTGACGGGCGGGCGGGCGTGGATTAAGCGTTGCGCGAACGGCCCCGAAGTGGTGACAATCCGCGCGTGCCTCAAGTGGTGCCCAATACTTCAGATCGTTCCGCGCAGGTTTCCAGTGACTTGTTATGCCAGTCATTCAAGACCATGCTGCTGGCGCGAATTCTTGATGAGAAATTTGCGAGCCTGTATCGGGCGGGCAAGATTCACGGCGGCGTGTTTCTGGGCCGCGGACAGGAGGCGTTGAGCGTGGCCGTCGGCGGTCAGCTCCGCAAAGGAGATGCGTTCGCCCCGCTGATTCGCGACCAGGCCGGGCGGCTGGCGTTCGGGGAAACGGTCATCGACGCGGCGCGGACATACATGGGATCAGCCCTCGGTCCCATGCGCGGCCGGGACGGCAATGTGCATCGCGGCCGGCCGAAGTCCGGCTACCTGCCCATGATCAGTCATTTGGGCTCCACGATAGCCGTGGTCAACGGCGTCCTGTTTGCCAAACGCATGAAAGGGGAAACCGGCTTTGCCGGCGCGGCCGTGGTGGGCGATGGCGCCACATCGACCGGCGCGTTTCACGAGGCGCTCAACCAGGCGGCGGTCGAGCACCTGCCGCTGGTCCTGGTCGTCGCCAACAACCAGTTTGCCTACTCAACCCCCACGAACCGCCAGTTTGCCTGCGAGTCCATTTCCGCCAAGGCGGCGGGCTACGGCGTTCAAGCCCACCGGGTGGCGGGCAACGATCTCGTGCGCTGCCTTGAAGTCTGTGGCCGGGCCATCGAACAGGCCCGGTCGGGGGGCGGGCCGCAATTGATCGAAGCGGATCTGTTGCGGTTGTGCGGGCACGGCGAGCACGACGACGCCGGCTACATCACGCCGGAGCAGAAGAATTCACCGCTGGGGCGTGACTGCCTGAAGGTGGGCGAGCAGCAGTTGCTCGACGGCCACCATGCCGTGGCGGCGGACCTCGCGACCTGGCGCGAAGCGGCGGTGCGGGAAGTGGATGAAGTGATCGCGCGCGTGCAACGTGAGCCCGCGCCCGACGCGTATCAAGAAGACTGGTGCGCGCTCGCCTCGCGCCACTTGCAGGAAACCCACAGCCATCCGGAGGATTGATTTGACTGGCATCACCTATTTGGAGGCGATTCGCGAAGCGCAGGCCCGGGCGCTGGCCGATGATCCGCGCGTCTTTATTTACGGCCAGGATGTCGGCGATTTCGGCGGGGCGTTCAAAGCGACCAAGAATCTGGCAAAGGAGTTTCCCGGACGCGTCCTCGACTCGCCGATCAGCGAAGACGCCATGATGGGGCTTGCGGTTGGTGCGGCCATCGAGGGCCTGCGTCCGATCATCGAGATGCAGTTCGCGGATTTTTCAACGGTTGGTTTCAACCAGATCGTCAACCAGGCCGCCACGCTGCACTGGCGCACGCGGGTGTCCTGCCCGATCGTTGTACGCCTGCCTTCCGGCGGCACCTCGGGCAGCGGCCCGTTCCACAGCCAGAGCATGGAAGCGCTGTATGCGACTTACCCCGGCTTGGTGGTGATGACGCCGGCCACCGTTGAGGACGCCTACTCGATGCTGGTCGAGGCGGTGGCCATCGATGACCCGGTGATTTTCTGCGAGCACAAGTATCTTTACTATCATCTGAAAGCGGATTCCCTGCCCACCGAGGCGCTGCCCACCGGCAAGGCACGGATCAGCCGCGCCGGCCGGGACCTGACGATTGTGGCCTACAGCGCCATGGTGCATGAAGCGCTCGCGGTCGCGGAGGAACTGGCTCCCGAAGGGTGGGAAATCGAAGTGGTGGATTTGCGCTCCGTGAAGCCGCTCGATACCGACACGATCATGGGTTCCGTGGCCCGCACCGGGCGGTTGCTCGCCGTGGGTGAAGCCTGGCCCTGGGGGGGCGTCACCGCGGAGGTCGTGGCCCGTGTCGCCAGCGAAGGTTTTGACCTCCTGGATGCGCCGCCACAGCGCCTCAACGCCAAGGACACGCCGATCCCGTACCATCCCAATCTCTGGACCGTCCACCGGCCGACCGCCCGCAGCATCGCCAACGCCGCCCGCAAGCTCTTGCAGACCTGACCATGCCCCGCATTCCCATCATCATGCCGCAGCTCGGCGAATCCATTGCCGAGGCGACCATTATTAATCTGCTCGTCCAGCCCGGTGAAGTGGTCCGGCCGGATCAGGACGTGATCGAAGTGGAAACCAACAAGGCTACGATGAACGTCGTCGCCCCCGCCCCCGGCAAGCTCGCGGAATACACCGTCAAGCTGAACGAGAGTTACGCCGTGGGCGCGGTCTTGGGGTATCTCGAAGTCACCCAGGACGAAGTCGATAAGCGGGGGTTGGGCCAGGGACCGGAGTCGTCCGCCGACCACGGTCACGCCAGCGAGCCGGGCAACGGGCGGGAAAACGGCCCCAGTCTCAACCACACGCCGCCGGCCCGGGTCGAGCCGACGGTCCGCAGTCTGCCGGTGCCGGCCCATGCGGTCGGCGCGAGCTACATGTCACCACGCATGAAAGCGCGCATGGCGGAACTCGGACTGCATGCGGCCGATCTTTCCGGCATCGCCGGCAGCGGCGCGGCCGGGCGCGTGACCGTCGATGACTTCGAGCAGTTCATTAGAAATCTCGAGCAAAAGAAACTCAGCCAGGCGTCCAGCATGCGCGTCGCTGTCGCCGATGCGATGCGCCGCAGTTGGACCCGGCCGCTCGCCACCGTGGGCCTGCCCGCGCGGCTCGACGCCGTGCTCGAACATCGCAAGACCTGCAATCCCAAGCCCGGCCCCGCGCTCTACGCCTTGCGCGCCCTGGCCCTCGCCCTCGCGGAGAACAGCGCCCCGGCCGGCCGGTTGATTGGCAGCAAGATCGTCCACCCATCCGCCATTGATGTGGGGTTCGCGGTCGAGGCGGAGGACGGCGTGCTGGTGCCCGTAATCCGGGCGGCGGACAAAAAGTCCCTCGGCGAGCTCACACAACGATACGGTGAACTCGTCGAACTGGCCCGCCTGCGCAAATTGCCCCCCGATGCGACCGGCGGCTCCATCGCCACCGTCACCAACTTCGGCACCTTCGGGCTGACCTGGGCCACGCCCATTCCCTTGCCCGAGCAAACCCTCGTGCTGGGGTTGGGCGCCGGCCACAAAGTCCCCTTCTGGGACGAGCCGAAAGGACAGTTCGTGCCGGTCACCGAGGCCAACCTGACGCTCAGCTTTGACCATCGGGTGCTCGATG
This sequence comes from uncultured Verrucomicrobiota bacterium, assembly GCA_964463815.1. Lineage (GTDB taxonomy): Bacteria > Verrucomicrobiota > Verrucomicrobiia > Limisphaerales > RI-55 > RI-55. The sequence goes on from CAYXDZ010000017.1 coordinate 10,255, forward strand.
GCGGGGCCGCCGGCCGGCTCCTGAGCCGGATTGCACAATTGATGGAACGCCCGGCGGAGCTTTGATTCAAAAGCGCCAGGAGACGCCGAGAAAGGGGTTGATGTCCTCGGCCGAGCGGGTGAGACCGAGGTTCACGCCGCCATCCAGTTGCAGGTCGTCCGTGACGGTGTAGGCCAGCCCCAGTCCCAACACGCCCACCCACGGATTGCCGGACTCGGAACTGACCACGCTGAAAAACTCCACGTAACCGCCGAGCTTGCCGATGAGGTCACGGCCCAACACGAGGGAATTCACGAAGTCCGTGCGGTAGCCGGTGTCGGCGTTGTTGCGCACAAAATCAAACTCCGTCATCAGACCGAGACTCCAACCGGCCGGCAGTTCGACGGCAAACGGAATGATGATGCCGCCTTCGAGTTCATCGTTGCCGAGGTCATCCTGGTTGGTGGGGAACTTCACGAACGGCATGACGGCGAGCGCGGTCTTGCCTCCGTCGTTGCCCCAGAGATTCATCTTTACGCGGGTGGTGAAGTCGCCGAGACCCGATTGGCTCACCTTGGTGCCCGCCACCCGATCCTCCGTGGTGACGTGGTTGTAAACATCGAGCACCAGTTGCAAATCCATCCAGTTGAGCAGCCCGGCCTTGAGATTGACGGCTCCGGCCGTCCAGGCATCCACCTTGGCGTCGGTGCCCCCCGCGGTATCGTGATCATGACTGAAGTTGAGGAGGTCGGCTTCCAACTGGAAATGCCCCGCATCAACCGTGTAGGCGCTTTCCGTCAGATCCGGCCGATCCGTGCTCATCGTGCGCATGAGCTCGCGCGGGGTGGGGTTGAAGAGATGATATTGGCTCTTGTTGGCGGCGAAGGAACTGAAACCTGGCAGCACGCAGAGCGCGATGATCAGTCGGGCGATTGCGACCGGCCGGACAGGGGGAGTTTGTTGCGTATGCATAAGTTATGTGAAGCAGATAAAGATAGGTAGAGCTAACTTCAAGCGGAAATTTCGAGCCCTCGCAGACCGAGTGATAAAAAAGGGCTTCGGGGCTGGACGAAAGCTTGTCGCCCCGCGGGAGTTTCCGACGATCCGAACCCCGCCGGCGAGTCTTCCCGTTTACGTGGGTCCGGCGGGGAGTCCGCCCTGTTCAGGGCTGCTTGATCGTGGTCAGCACGCGGGACAGTCCGTCGAGGTTCAACTGGAGCCGGGCCTCGGCATCCTCATCCGTGTGATTCAAAATGCCAAGCGGCCCGCTCCAGCCGCTGTCGCGGATGATCGTGAGCAGCTTCGGGTCGAGGTCGCCGGCGCCCAGTGGAAGAATCTTTTTCCCCGCCTTATCACCGCCAGCCACCATGCCGTTGAGGTTCAGCACGAGCAGATACGGTTTCATCTTGGCGAGCAGATCCTCGAAGCGGTCCAGGTGATCGTGGCCGTGATGCTGGTTGTAAACGATACCCACGTTGGTGATGCCGTCGCCCTTAAGCTGCTCGATGATGGCGATCTGATTCTCCGGTTCGCCAAACCAACCGCCGTGATTGTAGAGGCCCACCGTGCCGCCGATGGTTTTCGCGGCGACGGCGATTTCCGCGATGCGCTTCGCCTCCGCCTCGACGCGGCCGGCCTGTTCCTCCTCCGACTTGGTCGGTTCGCCGCCGCCGGTGACCCAGAGCTGCGGACTGACCTGATTGCGTCGGCAAACCTCGAGGATGAGGCGGGCCTCGTCATTCAGGCTGGTGGGAAACCACCAGGCGGTCAGCTCGATGCCGTGCTTCTTCAGCGCGGCGATCTCGGCGTCAAAGGTTGGTATGTGTTCCGCGCGGTAATCGTAGGCCAGCCGCTTGATGCCGAGTTGATCGAGCATGGCCGCGCGCTCCTCAGGGCCGCGTTTCTTCGCGTCGAACGGCACGATACACCAGGCGACGAGGTTGGTTTTGGCGAAGAGGCCGGTGGTTGGAAGGTCCGCCGCCAAGGAAGGCACGCTGGTGCCGAATGCCAGGGTGACGAGAAGGACGGCGCTGAGAAGTGCTTTCATAATGGTTTGGATTTTCGAGCGACCCGTCGCGTGAAGGATTCCACCTCGATCACCGCGCGTTTGTGGACTCCCTTCGCGACGAGTTCTCTTTCATCCCGGGCTTCGACGGCAAAGGTGAGGTAGCTGCCCTCGGTCCCAATGACGCGCGTGGTCAACGTGACCTGCGCGCCCAGCGGTGTCGGGGCGAGGTGCTTCAGGTCGATCTCGACACCCACGGTGCGCTCGTCGTTTTCCAGAAAGGGGGCCACGGAAAACCGGGCGGTGCGTTCCAGGAGTCCGATGAGCTTCGGTGTGCTGAACACCGCCGGCATCCCCGCATCGGCAAAGTCGATGCAATGCTCTTCCCTCACGGTGAACTGGTGTTCGCCGAGGTGACCGATGGGTGGGCGGCGTTTCATGATGCTCTTCGTAATCGTCCCCGTCCTCGTCCTCGATTGGTCGTAATGTTCGATTACGAGGACGAGAATGACGACGAGGACGATTGGCTAAGTCCGGCAGCCCATCGTCAACAGCACGTTGGCCCAGAGCGCCTGGTCGCCGGTCTGGATGGTGAGCACATGGTCGGGCGAGGCGACGGCTTCGTAGAAATCCCATTTCTGAATTGGCTCCAGTTTCAACTTCAACTTGGCGGCTTTGATGACCTGGCGATACTCGGCCCACACCGGCGGTTCGCCGCGCTGGGCGTACGGATCATCGGCCGGGATGCCCATGGTGTTGACGGCATCCACCACCACCGCGCTGAGAATCGCTTCGAGCACTTGGGCGACGGTGACGACGCCGGGCATGAGGTTGAGGCAGATCAACTCCGCGTTGGGACCGCGCTTGGTCGAAGCCGGATAATTGCCGTCGGCGATGAGGATCTTTGAATGATGCCCAGCGCGGCCGAGCACGGCGTTGATCTGCGGATGAATGAGTTGGTGTTTGAGCATGGTTTACTTGACCGAAGCCTCGATCCACTTGAGGTATTTCTTGCTGCCGCTGGTGATGGGGAGCGCGATGAACTCGGGCGTTTCGTACGGATGATGCCGCTTGATCAAGCGGCGCAGAGGTTTGAGTTGGTCGCTGGTGGTCTTGATCAGCATCAGGATTTCATTGCCGCGTTCCAGCTTGCCCTGCCACCAATAGTGCGACTCGACGCCCGGGAGGAGGTTGACACAGGCGGCCAGGCGCGCGGCCAGAATCTTCCCGGCCAGCTTCCGGGCCACGGGCAGCAACGGGGCCGTGACCAGGACAATTTGGAAGGAGGATTTAAGATTCACTCGCCGAGAACTATCCGGCAACCTCGGTGCTCGGCAAGCTTGAATCAGATGGTTCCTAATTCGTAACCGGCGGCAGTCGTCGTCAGTGGCGGCTGTCCGCAACCAGTGGTCAGTGCGGCCTGTGACGGCCGGCTTTGCAGTGACGCTCCACAACCCCAAACAAGAACATGCACGGTCCCGGTTGATGTGCGGGAACGGGTGTGAGCTTTTGTTTTGCGCCCTGCTGGTTGTTGCCAGGCTGGGGGACACGATGCCCACCGCCACCTTTGTTGACCCTGCGGATGCCGGATCGAATGTCCGTGCCACCGCCGGATTGCTCTGGTTGCTGGCCGGTTTGGCGGGGGGCGTGGCGTTGTCGGGTTTGTGGACATGGTTTAACCGCCGCCCACGACCGGGTGCAAAGACCGGGGAACCGTCCCGAACAGCAAATTGGGAGCGTTATTATCAAGTGCTGGAAAACACGTCCGACCTGGTCGGCTTCGCCACGCCCGACCGGAAGTTTTTCTACGCCAACAAAGCGGCGCGCAAGATTCTCGGCCTGCGGGATGACCAGTCGCTCGATCATCTCACGCCGGCTGACATCTACCCGCCGGCCGCGCTCCGGCTGATCACCGAAGTGGGTTTGCCGGCCGTGCGACGCGAGGGCATCTGGGAGGGCAAAAATTCCCTGCGGGCCGGTGACGGCCGCGAAGTACCCATCTGGCAGGTGCTGCTCGCGCATCGGAAACCGGATGGCGAAGTGGACTTCATTTCCTCGATCAGCCGCGACATGACGGAGCTGGTGCGGGCGGAGGAGGCGTTGAGAATTTCCGAGGAACGCTTTTCCAAGGCGTTTTACGGCAGCCCCAATTCGATCACGATCACGCGCATGGCGGACGGATTGATCCTCGAGGCGAACGAAGGTTTCGAGCGGATGTTCGGGTATCCGGTGAGCGAAGCGCTCGGTCGCTTCACCACCGAGCTCGCGATCTGGGCCCCCGGTGACCGCGCGAAGGTGCTGGAGCTGATCCGGACGCAGGGGCGTGTGCGCGACTTCGAGGGCGTATTCCGGCGCAAGAATGGTTCACATGGTGTGGGGCTGGTTTCCATGGAAACCATCTCCCTTCAGGACACGCCGTGCCTGGTGACCATCGTGCATGACATTTCGGAGCGGAAGGAAGCCGAGGCGGCGTTGCGGGCCTCGCAAACCATGCTCCAACTGGTGCTGGACTCGATTCCCGTCCGCGTCTTCTGGAAGAATCGCGAGGGCCAGTACCTGGGCTGCAATCAGACCTTCGCCGCCGACGCCTGCCGGGCCAGCCCGGGGGAGATCGTCGGGCTGAATGATTTCGACATTACCTCAGCCGAGCAGGCGCAACGGTTTCGCGCGGACGACTTCGCGGTGATGGACTCGGGCCACGAACGCTTGAACTTCGAGGAGTCACTGCGGAAGGCCGATGGCACCGTCATCTGGCTGCGCACCAGCAAACTTCCCCTGCGCGATGCCACGGGAGACGTGATCGGCGTGCTGGGCGTGTACGAGGACATCACCAATCGGAAGGAGGTGGAGCTCGCCTTGCGCGATCACGAGGAGAAACTTCGACTGGCCCTGGACGCCGCCGAGATGGGCACTTGGGAGTGGAACGTGGCCACCGATGAAGTCATCTGGACCGACCGCGTGGTAGGCATCTTTGGACTCCAACCCGGAACCTTCAAGAATACGCTCGCTGATTATCGTCAACGGATTCATCACGATGATGTGCGCATGGTCGAAATGCGGATCAACGAAGCGCTGCGGGAGCAGGCCCGGGAGTACCAGGTCGAACACCGCATTCTCCGGCCGGACGGCGAGATTCGCTGGATCGAGGCCCGGGGCACGGTCTTTCGAGACAACACCGGCCGCCCCCTGCGCATGGCAGGCACGGTCTGGGATGTGACGGCCCGCAAATCCGCCGAGGACAACCTGCTGCGCATCGCCCGCGGGGTGAGCGGCGTCACCGGCCCTGCGCTTTATCAAAACATTGTCGCCACGCTCGCCGAAGTCACCGGCGCGCCGATTACTTTCCTGGGGCGGATAGTGAAAGATTCTTCCATCGAATCGTTCGCCGCCTGGTCGGATGGTTTGCCGGCGGAGACTTTCAGCTACCCCCTGGCCGGCACACCGTGCAGCACGGTGATCAGCGGCGGGGTCGCGGTTTATCCGGCCGATGTCCAGGTGTTGTTTCCCTCGGACCAGCGGCTCGTCCGGATGGGAATTCGCGCGTATGCGGGAGCCCCGCTGCGGGAGTCCTCCGGCCGGGTCGTCGGGTTGCTCGTGGCGCTGTTTCGCGGTGAGATTTCGCGCTCCCATGAACTGGAGTCGATCGTGGGCATTCTGGCGGCCGCGGCGGCGGCCGAGCGCGAGCGGTTCGCCGCGGAATCCGGTCTGCGCCAGGCCAACGTCGAACTGGAAACACGCGTGCGCGAACGCACCGCCGAACTCGAGGCATTCAGCTACTCGGTGTCGCACGATCTGCGCGCGCCGCTCCGCAACGTCGGCGGCTTTGTCGAGTTGTTGCGCAAGCGCCTGGCGGAAGCCCCTGAAGCCGGGGCCGGGGTCGCCCGGTACATGAACATCATTCACGACGAGACGCAGCGCATGGGGCAACTGATCGATGACCTGCTGGAATTCTCGCGGCTGGGGCGCGCGCAAATGCGGCGGGATACGTTTTCGATGAACCAGCTCGTCGAGCAGGTGTTCGCCGAGGTGGCACCTGATTTGAACCGGGACCGCGTGCTGGACCTGGCGGCGCTGCCCGATGTCACCGGAGACCGCAGTTTGTTGCGGCAGGTTTGGTCCAACCTGCTCGACAACGCGGTCAAATACTCGCGGCGCAGCCAGGCGCAGCGGATCGAGGTCGGCGGTCTTCCCGCCGCCGAGGATTCCGCGGAAGTCGTCTATTTCGTCCGGGATAACGGCGTGGGATTCGACATGCGGTACGTCAGCAAGCTCTTCGGCGTCTTTCAACGGCTGCATTCGGCCGCTGAATTCGAGGGCACCGGCATCGGTCTCGCCAATGTGCAGCGGATCGTCCAGCGGCATGGTGGCCGCGTCTGGGCGGAAGGCCGGGTGGGGCAGGGCGCCACTTTTTACTTTGCGCTGCCGAACGGCGGCGCATAGCGTCGGCCGTCTTGCAATCCATGAGCTCCAAAAAAATTCTCCTCGTTGAGGATGATCCGCTGGGAGTGGAACTGGCGCTGGCCGCGTTTGAGGAGTCCGCGCTGGCCGGGCAGGTGGAGGTGGTCAACGACGGGGTGGAGGCGCTCGAATATCTCCACCGGGCCGGCAACTACAGCGGCCGCACGGAGGGCAATCCCACCGTCATGCTGCTGGATCTGAAGATGCCGCGGATGGACGGTCTGCAGGTGCTGGAACGCGTGCGGTCGGCCGCACATTTGCGGACCATCCCCGTCGTGATGCTTTCCTCCTCACGGGAGGAATCCGACAAGCGGCGCAGCTACGAGTTGGGTGCCAACGCTTATGTCGTCAAGCCGGTGGATTTTGACGAGTTCAAGTCCACCGTCCGGCGGATCGGCCGGTTTTGGGCGGAGATCAATGAACCGCCGCCGGCCGGCTCCCGTCAGAATTAGGCTCAAGTACTACGCCGGGAACACTGAAAACATTTTGATCATGCGGAATACAAAACCATCTGGTGAATCGCATGTTGCCTGTTTCCGTACCGTCCGGCACTCCGGCGCACACGGGGTTTCCGCATGAAACGCATTCTCTTTATCGACGACAACGAGCCGTTCCGCACTTCCTTTGCGCGCATTTTGGAGCGGCGTGGCTTCGCCGTCACCCAGGCCGAGGATGGCCGGGTCGGGCTGAACAAGTTTCGTGAGGAGCCACCGGACCTGGTGATTTGCGATCTCATCATGCCCGAGATGGAGGGCATGGAAACCATCCAGGAATTGCGCCGCGTCAAACCCGATGTGCGGATCGTGGCCATCTCCGGTGGCGGCCGTGTCAACCCGATGGATTACCTCAAGATCGCGGGGATGATGGGGGCGGTGGAGAAACTGGCCAAGCCCTTCTCGAGCGATGAGTTGATCACCGTGATCGAACGCCTGATCGGACCCGCGAACGCCGTCGCCGGTTGAGGCCGGCCTTTCCTGGAGTCACTTGGTTTCAATTGGCGATGACGTGATTCTTGCGTCGGCGCGCGCTTCCCGTTAAGTAACTTCCCATTCATGAACACTCGGAACCGCCGGACGTATTGGCTGTCGCCTGGAATCATTTCGCGCTGGGGCATCGTGGGCTTGCTTGCCTGCGCTCCGCTCACTTTGTCCGCGCAAACGGAGGGTCGTTCGCTCGACGAGACGATGCGCCATCTGGGCGATAGTGAGATCACCGACTGGCCCGGCATCGCGCCGCAGCCCGAAGGCACGCGACTGAAACTCGAGTTCGAAGGTTCGACCAACGCCGGTCCCGTCACCTTGAAACTGCGCCACCGCGACGTCGATGGCCGGTGGGAAGTCCGCGTCAACGAGCGAACCGTGGCCGAGCTGCGGCGGGGGCGGGTGGAAATGGATCATTACTACGAACTGCCCGCCGGCACGTTGCGCGATGGGATGAACGTGCTCGAGGTGGTTCCGGATAATGCCACGGACGACATTGCCATCGGCCGGATCGTGTTGCACGCGGTGCCGCGGCGAACCGTGCTCAACCTGCGCACGCTGACAGTGCGGGTCACGGACGCGGACTCGGGGGCCGCGCTGCCGGCCCGCGTGGTCATCGAAACCATCGACGGGACGCTGCCGCAGCTTTATGCGGACAACGCGGAGCGCCTGGCCGTGCGCGAGGGCCTGCTCTACATTCACGGAACGGCGCGCCTGGAACTGCCCGCCGGTCGTTACCGCATCGCCGCCACGCGGGGCATGGAGTGGAGCCGGGACGAGCAACCGCTTGATCTTTCAACGGACGACGGAACGGTGGAGCTCACGCTCCGCCGCGAGGTGGACACCCCGGGCTTTATCGCGGCGGACACGCATCTGCACACTTACACCTTGAGCGGCCACGGTGACGCGACGGTCGAGGAGCGTGTGCTCAGTCTCGCGGGCGAAGGCGTCGAGCTCGCGGTCGCCACGGACCACAATCATCACACCGATTACCGGCCATATCAGGAGAAGCTCGCCTTGAACGAGTTTTTCACGCCGGTCACCGGCAATGAAGTCACCACCAGCCTGGGCCACTTCAATGCCTTTCCGTTGCCGCCGGACGGCGAGGTGCCGGACCACAAACAGGCCGACTGGGTCAAGCTGGTGGACGACATCCGGATGAAAGGTGCCAAGGTCGTCATCCTCAATCACCCGCGCTGGCCGAACCTCAAGCAAAGTCCTCTCGAAGTGCTGGGACTCAACCGCGCCACCGGTGATCGCGGCAGCGGCATGGCGTTTCCTTTCGACGCGATGGAACTGGTGAATTCCACCGTGGACACGCCCGATCCGTTCTACCTGTTCACCGACTGGTTTGGACTGCTCAACGCCGGTGAAAAAATCTCTGCCGTCGGTTCCTCGGATTCACACACCGTGGGCGATCCCGTGGGGCAGGGGAGAACGTACCTGCCCTCGAGCACGGATGTGCCCGCCGAGCTGAATGTGGACGAGCTTTGCGACCATCTGCTCCAGGGCCGGGCCGCCATCAGTCTCGGCATCTTTGCGACCGTGCGGGTGGATGAGCGGTACACGTCCGGTGATCTGGTTCCGATTGATGAAGGCAAGGTCAACGTGCGG
>CAYXDZ010000018.1:0-17872 GCA_964463815.1 uncultured Verrucomicrobiota bacterium
CCGCCCAGCCGCCGCTCCCGTCAACCATTCCGGCGCTGTCGGACGCGCAGGTGGACCAGCTTGCCATCGCGTATCTCAAACTGGGCAAGCCGACGGAGAAGGCGGGCATCCTCTGGGCGCTCGGATACAGCCAGAACGACCGGGCGTTTGACACCCTGCAATACGCGCTGACCAGCGAGTATTCCGGGGCGGTGCTTTCCAGCACGGAGAATGTCTCCCAGTTGCAGGTCGTCCCGATGATCGGAGTGTTGGCACGCACCAGTGACCGGGCCTGGCAGTTCCTGGTGAACCTGACCCGCCCGGACGCCTGGGCTTGGATCCAAGTCTGGTCGGATGGCCATCTGACCGAGCAATACCAAAGTGAAGAGCGATCCCTCGCGCAGGTAAGGTACACCTTGCAGGGAAAAGTGATCACCGCCTTGGCTGCCAGTGGCCGGCCCGAGTTTATGACCTGGGCAAACTCATTGTATGAAGGGGGCGTTGATCCAGCCTCGTTCAACCAGCGACATGCGAATTTTGTCGCGGCTGGCGTCTTTCGGGCCACGTACCTTGCCGAGCATGGCTTCGATGAGTTCGATGACATCGTGATGTATGGCACCCAGCAGGGCAGGTTTGCTCATGGCCGCTGGATGCAGAGCTCCGAGGGTCAACGCTGGACGAGGTGGTGGAAAGATCAAGTCGCTCACGCAATGAATCGTGAATCCGCAAATCAGAATCGTGAGGTGCCAGAAAGTGGCTTGGAATGAAGCGCGGTTCGCTGCTGCAAACGTCAGCGAACTGGCAGCCCGAAGCCCGGCCCCGCTGAAGTGGCGGCCAGTTCGAGGATGGGTTCCAGATTGGCCCCGCCCGAAACCAGCACGAGTTCGCGGCCGTTGAGCACCAGCACAAATGCCTCGAGCTTTTCCGTGCTCAGTTCATCGGTCGGCGTGTAAACCAGCACCAGTTCGTCGCGGCCCAGCACGGTGACCATTCGTTCCCAGCCGCGTTTCTCCAGCCGTTGGTTCACCTTTTCAAACAAGTCGCGGCGCTGGCGTTCGTCGAGGGCCGTGCCGAGTTGGTAATATCCCACTTCCGCGCCGCGCACGGCTTGGATGGCCAGTCGCGCCTCGGGTTCCAGCGGAGCGAAGGAGAGCCCGGTGCGCGCCAGTCCCACCAGCCACGGATGTAGGCTTACCTCGACCTTGCTGGAGCAGGTGAGCCGCAGGTCCTGCAAGACCGCGCCGCGCACCGCACGCAGATCGCCGCCGACGGTGAGCGTGCGATAAACCATCAGTCCGGCGAGGCCGATCACGGTGAGGCAGACGGCCGCGAGCACCGCCAGCACTTGCAGCACGGCGGCGCGGCGCGGGTTGGGGGTCAATTTCATGGCGGATGATGATTGAACTGTGTTAACCAGGTTGAAGAGTTTAAGGGCTATAGCAGTTGCGCAGGCAGACGCTTTTCAACTCTTCAACATTTCAACTGAATACATTTGTCTGCCTCCAGCCGGTTCACTGTTCGCCATTGATGGTGCGGCCGAGGTCCTTCAGCGGCTCGATGTTCAACCGTTCGCCCACCTGCGCAATCTGGCTCGGACGGATGTCGCCGACGACGTTCACGAGCACGGCCTCGCGGTCCTGGTTGATCACCGTGACGACCAGCCCTTCAACGGCCTCCTCGCCGCGCAGTTTGATGAACACGCCGATGTCCTGGCCTTCCTGCCGGGCGGTGACGATGCGTTCCCAGTCGCCGCGATCGAGCTGGCTGCGCACGGCGGCGATGCGTTCCTTGATGTCCGCACGGTTCTCGTCGTTGAGGCCGATGACATTGACGCGGACGGCCTTGAGACCGCGCAGGATCTTGGCGGCTTCGGGTTCGTGGCTTTCGGCCAGCTTGGCGACCATGTTGATCAAGTTGCTCTTGATGGAGACTTCGAGGAATTTGCCATCGCCCGCGGGCGAGAGGCGGCCAAAGTCAACCGCGCCGTCGGGCAAGGTCTCGGCGGCCCGGACGGAGCCCGTGACGAGGACGGCCGCAAGGGCGAGGGAAGTGGTGAGGGATCGTTTCATGTGAGTGCGGTGTTGATGTTTGCTGATTCAGTCCGAACGCAGCGTCCGGTTGCAGACATAACCCGCCAGCCGGGGGGCGGGTTTCAGAAATCTTCAACTCGCCCGGGGATGTTAAACCGGATTGCTTCTTGCCGCTGATTCGACAAACACTTCCCGCCGTAACCCATGGCACCCGTTCCGGAAAGCAACCCCACCGTCCCGCCTGTGTCTTCGATCCCGGCCGGTGGCGGGCGCAGCCGCTCGCTCTGGCGCAACCTTGGCCCCGGCCTCATCACCGCCGCCGTGGTGATCGGCCCCGGCACCATCACCATCGCTTCGAAGATTGGCGCGGCCGAAGGCACCGGACTGGTGTGGGCGCTGGTGATTGCCGCGTCATTCATGATGGTCTTCACCGCGATGTCCGCGCGGATCGGCATCCTCAATCAGCAATCGATTCTCACGCTCGTCGCGCAACGCTTCGGTCGCTGGCTGGCGGTCGTGATTGGTTTTCTCGCTTTTGCCGTGTGCGCCGGCTTTCAGTCTTCCAACTACCTTGCTTGCAGCACGGCCTTGCAGACGGTCACCGGCATTTCCGAGACGGCCTGGATGCTCATCGTGGGCGCGGCGGGACTCGTCTTCGTCTTCGCGGCGCGCAAGCTCTATCAAGTGTTGGAGAAAGTGATGCTCGCACTGGTGGCCGTGATGCTGGTGGCGTTTCTCGTGAACCTGCTGGTGGCCAAACCGAATCCCCTCGAACTGCTCGCCGGCCTCATTCCGCGCGGCTGGCCGTCCGCCACCACGGGACTGGTGATCGGCATGACGGCCACCACGTTTTCGGTGATCGCCGCTTTGTATCAATCGTCCCTCGCGCGGCAGAAGGGCTGGCAGGCGGGGGATCTCCAGGTGGGCGTGCGCGAATCGATGCTCGGCATCAGCGTGCTCTTTGGCGTCTCGCTCATGATCATGTGGACGGCCGCCACGGTGCTTCGGGGAGCGGAGATCGCCAGCGCCGCCGACCTGTCGAACCAGTTACAACCACTGCTCGGGAAGGGCGCGGTGGTGCTCTTCAGCGCCGGTTTTCTCGCGGCCGGCTTTTCCTCGACTGTGGTCAACGCCATGATCGGCGGCGCGTTGCTGGCCGACGGCCTGGGTCGCGACTCCGCGCTCAACGGCATTCCCGCCCGCGTGTTGACGGCGCTGGCGATGCTGGTCGGGTTGCTGGCCGGGTTTTACCTGCTGCGCTCGGGCAGTGCACTCGGCGGCGTCGTCATCGCGCAAAAATCAACCATCCTCACCGTGCCGCTCGTGGCGGTGGTGATCCTGATCCTCGCGAATGACCGCCGCGTGGTGGGCGAGCACCGCAACCGGCTCTGGCAAAATGTCTGGGCGGGCATGGCCATTCTCGCGCTGCTCGCCATGAGCGCCTACCGCCTCCTGGAAATGCTGCCACTTCCTAGTCCTGCTGCCGGGGCTCATTTGAACTTACCATGAGTGAACCTGTTCTCACTGAAGCCGCCTTGCTCGAACTGCTGACCCGGCCGTCATCCGCCCTGGTCGAGTTCATCTCGCGTGTGACCAGCCCGCTTGTGGTGCTGGGCGCGGGCGGCAAGATGGGGCCGACGCTGTGCGTGCTGGCGCGCCGTGCGGCGGAGGCGGCGGGACACCATCTCGAAGTCATCGCCGTGAGCCGCTTCTCGGAACCGGCTTCCCGCCGCTGGCTCGAAACCGCCGGTGTCAAAGTGATTTCGGCCGATTTGTTGGAACGCGAGGCGATGCGCTTGCTGCCGGACGCAGAGAACCTCATTTATCTGCTCGGCCTCAAATTTGGCACATCGCAAAACCCCGCGCTCACCTGGGCCGTCAACACGCTGCCCCCGGCGCACGTCGCGGAGCGTTATCCGCAGGCCCGCATCGTTGCCTTGTCCACCGGCAACGTTTATCCCTTCGTTCCGGTGACGGAGGGCGGCGCGCGGGAAGATCATTCGCTCACGCCCGTTGGCGAGTACCCCAACGCTGCCATCGCCCGCGAACGCATCTTTGAATACTTCTCCGCCAAACAGGGCACGCCCGTCGCGCTGATGCGACTCAGCTTCGCCGTCGAGCTTCGATACGGCGTGCTCGTGGACATCGGCCGGCGCATGTGGGAGGAGCGGCCCATCGACCTGGTCAATGGCACCGTGAATTGGATTTGGCAGGGTGATGCGAATGACCTGATCCTCCGCGCTCTGCCGCTCGCGAGTTCGCCCGCCGGAGCGTGGAATCTCACGCATCCTGAGCCGTTGCGCGTACGCGAGGTCGCGGCACAATTTGCCGAACTCTTTCACAAGGAACCCCGCTTCACCGGTCACGAAGCCGGCGATTCATTACTGTCCAATCCGGGGAAACTGTGCGCGCGGCTCGGCCGCCCACCCACTTCCGCCGGTCAGGTCATCGCGTGGATAGCAGACTGGATTCGGAATGGCGGCGCGAATTGGAACAAGCCCACGCACTTCGAGGTGCGTGACGGGCAGTACTGAGCATGACGGACGGTCCCCAGATTACCCCCGAAGTCCGCCGCCAACTCAACGACGGACTGGTGATCCCTGCGCATCCGCTCGCGCTGACGGCGGATGGCAAATTTGATGAGCGCCATCAGCGCGCGTTGACGCGCTACTACCACGCGGCCGGGGCCGGCGGCATCGCCGTGGGCGTCCACACCACGCAGTTTGCCATTCGCGAGCCGCAGCATGGTTTGTTCAAGCCGGTGCTCGAACTGGCGGCCGAAACCATCGCCGCCTGCGACCGAGCGACCGGCCGGCGCACGGTCAAGATTGCCGGCGTTTGCGGCCAGACGGCTCGAGCCGTCGCTGAAGCGCAACTCGCCCGGGAACTCGGCTACGACCTGGGACTGCTCTCGCTCGCCGCGTTGCGGGAGGCGAGCGATGATCAATTGATCGACCACGCGCGGCGTGTGGCGCTGGAGTTACCCTTGTTCGGGTTTTACCTGCAACCGGCGGCGGGCGGGCGGTTGCTCTCACCCGGTTTCTGGCGGCGGTTTGCGGAGATTCCCAACGTCGCCGGGATCAAGGTCGCGCCGTTCAACCGGTACCAGACGCTCGACGTGATTCGCGCCGTGGCCGAGTCCGGTCGAGCCGGCGACATCGCGCTCTACACCGGCAATGATGACAACATTGTCGTGGATCTGCTCACGGAATTTGCGTTCAACACTTCCAGCGGATTGGTGAAGCTGCATTTTGCCGGCGGGTTGCTCGGTCATTGGGCCTGCTGGACGAAGTGCGCGGTCGGGTTGCTTGAGGAATGCCGGGCAGCACGCGGCAACGGCAGCATTCCGGCGGCGCTCCTGACGAAGGCCGCCCAGATTACCGGGGCGAACGCCGCGCTGTTTGATGCCGCGAATGGTTTTGCCGGCTGCATCCCGGGCATTCACTACGTGCTGCACGGTCAGGGGCTGCTACCCGGCCTCCGCTGCCTCGACCCGCACGAAACCCTCTCACCCGGCCAGGCTGCGGCCATCGAACGTATTCGGCAGGATCATCCGTGGATGATGGATGATGGATTCGTGGAAGCCCATCGGAATGGATGGATGGGATAGGATTGACCGTTTCGAAGCGTCCAGCACGAGCAAACACCAGTGTTCTCCAATAGGAGTTGCTGCTAACGACTTGCCTGCCCTCGCTTGCCCGGGGTGGAGCGGCCGCCCTTGCCCGCCCGCCGCGAAGCCTTGAACAACTCCATCTGCGGGCCGGGGAAAAATTCGTAGTTCTTGAGGATGCGCAGCACCTGGAGCAGGTCCGAGCGGGTGTAGTTGCGGTTTGTTTCGATGCGCTCGATCAAGTCCGCGAGCATGCCGCGAAACGGGATCACGGCGTCCACACCCCGGGACTGCAAATAGGTGATGGCCTCGGCGCGGGCGTCCGCCGGCCCCGGCAGCGCCGGCACCACGAGAATCTTGAGGAACGGTTGCTCCGCGCCAAACTCGGCTGCCAGCCGCCGCAGCGAGTCTGGCTCAAGGAAACGAAAAATCTCCGGTGCGTTCTCCAACACGGCCGCACTAAATTTCTCCGAATGCCAGCCGCGCACGACCACGACCGCCCGGTGCAACTGCTCGAGGTCCGTGGCGCTGATCACGAACGGCAGCCTCGCCCGGGTGACGGGCCGGGGGTTCAGCACGAAGAAATCAATCTGTTCGTCCTCGTCCTTGGTTTGCGCGACGAACTTCCTCTGCTGGCGCACCAGAAATCCGTGCTGCTCGAAGTATTCGCGGACGATGGCTTCGCTGACGGCGCTCATAGGGCATCCAGCACTTCATGGATCAACTTGTGGGGCACCTTCACACCCCAGCGCACCCGGCTGATTTTTTCCGCGAGCACGAACTGGATCTGGCCGTCGCGCACCTTCTTGTCGAGTTTCATCGCCGCGAACAACCGTTCCCGCTGCAGCTTGGTCTGACGCAGGGTGACCGGCAGGCCCGCCTGCTCGAACAGCGCGCGGATGCGGCCGGCATCGGTCGGGCCGAGGCCGGTCAGTTTCCGGGACAACTGCGCCGCGGCCACCTGACCGATGGCGATCGCCTCGCCGTGAAGGAACTTGTGGTAGCCGGAAATCGCCTCGATGGCGTGGCCGATCGTGTGCCCGAAGTTGAGAATGGCGCGCACGCCGGTTTCCTTTTCGTCTTCGCCCACGACCCGGGCCTTGATTTCACACGAACGCGCCACCGCCCTTGCCAAAGCCTTGACGTCACGCCGGAGCAGCGCCGGGAGCTGCTTCTCCAGCCAGGCAAAAAACTTCGCGTCCGCGATGATGCCGTACTTGATCACCTCGGCGAGGCCGGCGCGGAACTCCCGTTCGGGCAGCGTTGCCAGCGTGTCGAGATCACACAGCACCAGCCGAGGTTGGTGAAACGCGCCGACCAGGTTTTTGCCGGCCTTGAGATTCACTCCCGTTTTGCCGCCGACCGAGCTGTCCACCTGCGCGAGCAGCGTGGTGGGCACTTGAACGAAATCGATGCCCCGCAGATATGTCGCCGCCACGAACCCGGCCAGGTCACCCGTCACCCCGCCGCCGAGCGCGACGACGAAGGACTTGCGCTCGATGCGGTGGGCCGCCAGTTGATCGTAGCAGTCGGCGACGGTCTTTATGCTCTTGGAGCTTTCGCCGGGCTTGAAGGCAATGACCACGCCGTCGAAGCCGGCGGCCTTGAGCGCGTCGGCCGCTGGTTTCGCATACCGCCGCGCCACCTGATCGTCGGCGATGATCGCGCAGCGGCGGCCCAGTCCCAGGCGACGGCATTCAGTCCCCAGCCGGCCGATCAATTGCGGGCCGACCAAAATGGGGTAGCTGCGATCACCCAACGGGACACGGACTTTTTGCATGGCGCGAGAGGATAAAGAGGCACCTGCCCGTCGCAAGCACCGTTTCGGTTGGCGTTAATAGAGCGCCGGTCTCCGATCCGGCTGGTATTGAAAAGCGCCCGGATACGCGCCGGATAGGGGATCGGGGCGCTGCGCGGCCGACCGTGTCCATGATGCGCCCGCCCCTCCGCAAAGAGTTAGCCTTGCGCTGGAGGAAGGCCTTCTCGCACTCTCTCCGGCCATGGCGCAGGATGCTTTTGACATCAATTATGTGGCCGATCTGGCCCGCCTCGAGTTGTCGGCCGACGAAAAGGCCCGGCTCGGCGCGCAACTGGGGGACATCCTCAAATACGTGGACCAGCTCAAGGAAGTGGATGTGTCCGGCGTGGAACCGACGGCGCATTCGGTGCCGCTGGTGAACGTTATGCGGCCGGATGTCGTGTCCGAACCGCTGGCGCATGAGGACGCCATGCGCAACGCACCCCGCCAGGCCAACGGCCTGTTCATTGTGCCCAAAATTGTCGAGTAGGCCGCCCCTCCGACCGTTGTTCCCCATGCTCAATCAACTGACCATTTCCGAACTCACGTCGCGCCTGGCCGGGAAGGAATGTTCCGCACGCGAAGCGATGCAGGCTTGCCTGGACCGCATCCACGCCATCGACGGCAAGGTGAAGGCATTTCTGAGTTTTGATGCCGCTGATGCACTCCAGCAAGCCGAGGCGGCCGACCGGGAAATTGCCGCCGGGACCACCCACGCGCAGAAGCCGTTGCTCGGGGTTCCAATCGCGCTCAAGGACATCTTCGCAGTGAAGGGCCAGCCGTGTGGCGTCGCCTCGCGCATTCTGGAAGGCTTTGTCTCGCCCTACAGCTCGACTGTGGTCGAGAAACTCCGGGCGGCGGGCGCGGTGGTGTTTGGCCGCTTGAACATGGACGAGTTTGCGATGGGCAGCTCGACGGAAAACTCGGCGTATCATACGACGCTCAATCCGTGGGATACCACGCGCATTCCAGGTGGTTCCTCCGGTGGTTCGGCGGCGGCGGTCGCGGCGGACGAAGCCATCGCCACGCTCGGCACCGACACCGGCGGTTCGATCCGCCAACCAGCGGCGCTCTGCGGCTGCGTCGGCGTCAAACCGACTTACGGGCTGGTCTCGCGGTACGGTGTGGTCGCGTTTGCGTCGTCACTGGATCAAGTCGGGCCCTTTACCAAAGATGTGCGCGATGCCGCGACTTTGCTGGGCGTGATCGCCGGGCACGACCCGCGCGATTCGACGAGTGTTCCGCAGCCCGTCCCGGATTACATCGCGTCACTCGGCCGGGATTTGAAGGGTGTTCGCATCGGACTCGCAAAGGAATTCATGGTCGGTGGGCTGGACCCCGCGGTGAAATCTGCGGTTGATGCGGCGGTGAAAAAGCTGACCGAGTTGGGGGCCGAGATTCAGGAGGTATCCCTCCCACATTCGCAGTACGCGGTCGCGACATACTACATCGTGGCCACGGCCGAGGCGAGCGCGAACCTGGCGCGGTACGACGGCATTCGCTACGGCAAACGGGTTGAGGGCGGGGACCTGTTTGAGCTTTACAGCAAGTCACGTGGCTCGGGCTTTGGCGCGGAGGTGAAGCGCCGGATCATTCTCGGTACCTACGTTTTGAGCAGCGGTTATTACGACGCTTATTACCTGCGAGCGCAGAAGGTTCGCACCCTGATCCGTCGGGACTTTGACGAGGCGTTCAAGCAGGTCGATGCCATCGTTTCGCCGACGACGCCGACCCCGGCGTTCAAGGTTGGCGAGAAGGCGAATGATCCGTTGCAGATGTACTTGAGCGACATCTTCACGATCTCCTGTAATCTCGCGGGCAACAGCGGGCTCAGTCTGCCGTGCGGTTTCGCGTCGGACCCCAAGCTGCCCATCGGGCTGCAATTGCTGGGACCAAGCTTCGGCGAGCCAATGTTGTTTCGCATCGCGCACGCTTACGAACAGGGGACGGACTGGCACCGGCAGAAGCCGGCGATCTGACCATGCGCACGCTGGCCCTGGATCATGGCACCAAGCGGATCGGGGTCGCCATCAGCGACGAACTGGGGATCATTGCGCAACCGCTTGAGTTCATTCCCGCCGAGCCGCTGGACGCTTTTTTCCAACGGCTGCAGGCGATCATTTCCGAAAAAAAGGTCGAGGAGGTCGTGGTGGGCATGCCGTTCAACATGGATGGCTCAACCGGCACCTCGGCCGGGCGGGTGCAGAAATTCATCACGGAACTACAATCCAAAGTCTCGCTGCCGGTTCACACCTGTGACGAGCGGTTGACCACGTACGAGGCGGAGAATCTTCTGATCAGCGCCGGCACCCGCCGCAAGCAGCGCAAGCAGGTCATCGACAAAATGGCGGCGGCCGTGTTGCTGCAAAGCTACCTGGACGCGAAGTCGCTTTGAGCGGGCTTCAGGTGAGCGTCCATCTGGGGATACGGTGGCAATTCTAACTGGGCCCGGGCCGTTGCTCCGCGAGATGAGCCGAGGCAGCACCAGTCTCCCTGGCGGGTGGTCCTGACGGACACACGCGTGCTCCGGCCGGCAATATTGCCCCGCCGTGGTCCGGCTATTTCGTCCGTCGGACGATGGTGTCTCGCGTCCGCCAGGCCTCGCTCGGTTGGGGGTAATCGAGGTTGTAATGCAGGCCGCGGCTTTCGGGCCGTTGCAGCGCACAGAGGATGATCAGCTCGGCGACGGTGGCGATGTTGCGCAGTTCCAGCAGGTCGCTCGTCACGTTGAAGTCCCAGTAGTATTCCTGGATTTCCGCCTGCAAATTGGTGATCCGCGCGAGCGCGCGTTGCAGCCGTTTGTTCGTCCGCACGATGCCCACGTAATCCCACATCGTCCGCCGGATTTCATCCCAGTTGTGCGCGATGACGACGAGTTCGTCCGCGTCGTGGGCACTGCCGGGCTGCCAGTCCGGGATGGGCAGATTGATGGGCGTTTGTGGACGGCCAATGAGCTTCACCGCCGCGCGATGGGCACAGACGAGGGCTTCGAGCAGGGAATTGCTCGCCAGCCGGTTGGCACCGTGCAAGCCGGTGCAGGCCACTTCACCGACCGCGAACAAACCGTTGATTTCCGTCTCGCCATCGACGGTGGTGACCACTCCGCCGCATTGATAGTGGGCGGCGGGAACGACCGGGATCGGCTCCTTGGTGATGTCGATGCCGTAGCGCAGGCAGGTCTGGTAGATGTTGGGAAAACGGTCGATGATGAACCGCGCGGGCTGATGGGTGATGTCGAGCCATACGTGCTCCAGACCACCCTTCTTCATCTCGGAATCGATTGCCCGCGCCACCACATCGCGCGGCGCGAGGGATTTCAATGGATGATACGTATCCATGAACTCGCGGCCGTCGAGCGTCTTGAGCACGCCACCTTCACCGCGCACGGCTTCGCTGATGAGAAAGGACTTGGCCTTGGGATGATACAGACAGGTGGGATGAAACTGGATGAACTCCATGTTCGCCACCGGCGCGCCGGCGCGGTAGGCCATCGCCACGCCGTCGCCCGAGGCGATGTCGGGATTGGTGGTGTAGAGGTAAACCTTGCCGCACCCGCCGGTGGCCAGCAACACCGCCCCGGCGGTGAACGTCTCGACCCGGCCGGTGGTGTTGTCGAGCACGTAGGCGCCCAGGCAGCGGTTCGGGCCGGCCTCGCCGAGCTTTCGGGTGGTGAGCAGATCGATGGCGACGTGGTTCTCGAAGATGGTGATGCCCGGCGCGCGGTTGATGGCATCGAGCAACGCGCGCTCAATCTCGCGGCCGGTCACGTCCTTTGCGTGCAGAATGCGGCGCTTGCTGTGGCCGCCTTCGCGCCCGAGATCAAATTCCCGCCGGCCGTCCGCCGCCAGCTCGCGCTCGGTGAACTTCATGCCCAGCTCGACGAGTTCCTTGATCCGCGCCGGCCCGTCCTGAACGATGGTGCGGACGACCTCCTCTTTGCACAGTCCCGCACCCGCCTCCAGCGTGTCACGCACATGCAGTTCGAACGAGTCCTCCGCCGACGTGACCGAGGCAATGCCGCCCTGGGCGTAGTTGGTGTTGGACTCGGCGCGATCCTTCTTGGTGATCAGCGCAACCCGGCCGTGGGGTGCGACTTGCAGCGCAAACGTGAGTCCGGCGATGCCGCTGCCAAGGACGAGGTAGTCAAACTGGTGCATGAATAAAGAGATCAAAGCCCCGCGTTATCTATCAACCGGGTCTGCCCAAAGAACACCGCGAGGGCGATATGCGAACCCCGTCGAGCTTCCTTCACCGGCCGCAGCGTTTCCGGATCGAAGACCGCGACATAATCGAGCCGCGCCTCGGGTGCCACTTTGAGGAACCGTTTCACCGCCCGTTTCAACTCGGACGCCGGCAATGGCTGCTGCCGGACCAGTGAGCGCGCAAGCTCCAGGGCGAGCGACAGCACCACCGCCTGGGAACGCTGCTCCGGCGTGAGATACTTGTTGCGGGAACTCAGCGCCAGGCCGTCCGGTTCGCGACCCGTCGGCGCGACGATGAGTTTCACGGGGATGTTCAGGTCCGCGACCATGCGTTTGATGACCGCCGCCTGCTGGAAATCCTTTTGCCCAAACACCGCGACGTCGGGTTGCACGATGTTGAAGAGCTTGGCCACCACCGTGGTGACCCCGCGAAAGTGGGTCGGCCGGGACGCGCCCTCCATGCCTTGCGACAGCCGCTCCTCGACGACGTAAGTGCTGTAATCGTCTGTGCTCTTGCCGGGATACATCTCCGCATCGCCGGGCAGAAAGATCACGTCCACGCCCGCGCTCCGACAAAGTTGTTTGTCGCGCGCCAAATCACGGGGATATTTCGCCAGATCCTCGGTCGGGGCAAACTGCGTGGGATTTACATAAATGCTGACCACCAATTTCCCCTTCAGCCCCACCGCCTTTCGCGCGCGGCGCACAAGACTCAAATGTCCATCGTGCAGATAGCCCATTGTCGGAACAAAACCGATGCGCACGCCAGCGCGCCGCCATTGCAGCGCCCGCCGCTGCATCGACCGCCAGGATTGAATCACGCGCATGGCGAACGTTGGCCATTGCTCCCAAGGCGTTCAATCTGAAACTGTGGAGTGATCCACCGCGCCACAATGATTGACCGTTCCTGGAAAATCGGGAAACTGCCTCCATTCACCGACTGCCAACCACCTGCTTGGTCAACCGCTTGAACTCGCGATCACCTGTAACTGACCCCGTGGCAAATAGCAGCCTGCGGGAAAGCCTCCGCGGCCCGCTGCCGTTGAGGTTGCCGCTTCGCAAGGCCATGGCGATCGGTCTGGCAATGATGTGTTCCGGTGGTCCCGCGCCCGCGGCCCCGTCCGCCGCCCAGGTTGAGTTCTTCGAGCAACGCATTCGCCCGATCCTCGTGAGCGACTGTTACGAGTGCCACGGCGCGGAGAAGCAACGAGGTGGCTTGCGGGTCGATTTCCGTGACGGCCTGCGTCAGGGCGGTGACTCCGGTCCGGCCATCGTCCCCGGCGACGCGCGCAACAGCCTGCTCATCCAGTCCATCGCGCACACGCACACCGATGCCAAGATGCCGAAGGACCGGCCGAAGCTGGCGGATTCCGTGCTCGCGGACTTCCAGCGCTGGGTGAACGAGGGCGCTCCCGATCCCCGCGACGAACCGCCGGGTGAATTCGCCGGTGAAAGTGTCGGCTGGGAGAGCGTGTTCAACGCACGCCGCGAATGGTGGAGCTTCCAGCCGGTGCGACCGCAACCCGTGCCCCCGGTGAAAGACGCCGAATGGTCGGATCATCCGGTGGACCGTTTCCTCCTCGCCAAGCTGGAGGAGCGTGGCCTCGAACCGGCCGCGCCCGCCGACCCCCGACCGTTGCTTCGTCGCGTGACGTTTGCTCTGACCGGTCTGCCGCCGACGTCTGCAGAGCTGGAAGGCTTCCTGGCCGACGAATCGCCCGACGCCTTCGCGCGCGTCGTGGATCGCCTGCTGGATTCGCCGCGCTTCGGCGAACGCTGGGCGCGGCACTGGATGGATCTCGTGCGCTTCGCCGAGACGCATGGCAGCGAGGCCGATCCGGAGATCGCGCACGCGTGGCGGTATCGCGATTACCTCGTCCGTGCCTTCAACGCCGATGTGCCGTGGGACCAGCTCATCCGCGAACACGTTGCCGGTGATCTGCTGGAGCAGCCGCGGCTGAACCTTGATGAAGGCATCAACGAATCGCTGCTCGGCCTCGCGCATCTGCGGCTGGTCGAGCACGGTTTCCAGCCGGTGGACTCGCTCGACGAGCAAGTGAAGACCGTGGACAACCAGATTGATGTGATCTCGAAGGCGTTCCAAGGGCTCACCACTTCTTGCGCGCGCTGTCACGACCACAAGTTCGATCCCATCAGCCAGCGCGACTACTACGCACTCTACGGTGTTCTCGCAAGCAGCCGGCCCGCGCAGCTCACGGTGGATTTGCCGGAGAAACTGCGTGTGCATCGCGCGGAACTGGAGCGGTTGAAGGGGGCGATCAAAACGGGACTCGCCGATGCCTGGACGAAGTCGGCGGCGGAGTTGACCGAAGTGCTGGTCAAACTCGCTCCGGCCGCGACCAATCAACTGACCATTCCCGGCGATGAACTGGCGGCTCGCATCGCGGGTATTGAAGAGCAGTTGGCCGAACTCGAGCGTGCGGGCCGCGCGGCCGTTCTGCGGCAACGCGGGGTCGAGAGCGATGGAACCGCGGTCGCCCCACCGGTCGCCGCGTGGGCCTTCGAGGGGGGTGCCCGCGATCTGGTCGGCGGTTTGCACGGTGAACTCCACGGCGACGCCGTGATTCGTGACGGCCGGCTCGTGCTCGATGGCCAGGGGGATTTCATCCAAACTTCGCCCTTGGGGAAGGAGCTTCGAGCGAAGACTTTGGAAGTCTGGGTGGCCCCGGCGAACCTCGAGCAACGCGGCGGCGGCGTGCTGACGGTCGAGACGAAGGATGGCGGAGTTTTCGATTCGCTGGTCTTCGCCGAGGCCGAGCCGCGCCGGTGGATGGCTGGCAGCGAGAGTTTGGTCCGCACGCGCGGCTTCGGCGGCCCGGCGGAGACCTCGGGGCCGGGCGAGTTCGTGCATCTCGCGCTGGTGTATCATCCCGACAACCGCATCGAGCTGTTCCGCAACGGTGAACCTTACGGCAGGAGTTACCGGCCCTCCGGCGACGGTGGTTCGCTCCGCACGTTTGAGGCCGGCACCTCTCGTGTGCTGCTGGGTCGCCGCCACACCGGCGGGGGCAATCCCTGGTTCGCCGGGGCGATCGAGGAGGCCCGGCTTTACGACCGCGCGCTCTCGACGAACGAAGTGGCCGCCTCCCATCGCGCCGGTCCGGGCCTGGTTTCGCGCGAACAGATCGAGCTCGTGCTCACGCCGGAACAACGCCGGGTCCGGCAGGAGCTTCAAACCGCTCTCGCCGCCCTGAGAACCGAACTCGCCGGTAATTTTCCCGACTTCGCCGAGCGTGATGCGCGACGCACCCGGTTGCTAAATTCGTTGGAAGCGGCGACCAAAGATGAGTCGCACCCGCTGCACGTCTGGCAGCAACTCCGGCGGCAGGGCACCTTGCAGACGTTCACCCAGGAACACGCCAAAAAGCTCGTCGAGCGCCAGGACTCCAATGCGGCGCAATTCTCGACTTGGTGGGATGCGACCGGGGAATCGAATCCCGCCTGGTTCAAGTTGGGTGTGAATCCGCCGGAGCACGTCACCATTCCCGGCGAGTTTACCATCGAGCCCGACGGTGAACGCATAGTGGGTGGGCTCCTGCCGGCCGGGGTGTTCAGCCATCGCCTCTCGCAGAAGCACAATGGCGTTTTCACTTCGACGCGCTTTCAAGTAACCAACGACAGCATCAGCCTGCTCGTGGTCGGCGGCAAGGGCGCACGCGTGCGGCTGATCCCCGACAACTATCCCATCGGCGCGGGCAACATCTTCCCGCAGGCCACGCTCGAAAGCGAAGCGCCACGGTGGGTGCGGCTTGATACCGCGTATCGTAAGGGCGTGATGGCGCACCTGGAGTTCGTGACTGCCGGGGACTCGCTCTCGCGCGAACGCACCCAACCGGGGCCGGGCGGCCGCTCGTTCTTCGGCGTGATGCGCGTGGTCTTTCACGACACGAAGCAGAATCCCGAGGCGGAACGGTTGCCGTTAAGCCTGGTGTTGAGCGGTGAGCCACCGGTCTCCGTGGAGGACTTCACGCAACGACTCGGGCGGCAGTTGGCCGAAAGCATCGCCGCGTGGCGGGTAAACAGGTTGAATGAGGAACAACGGTTGTTCCTCGACTCGTTTGTGCGCGCCGGTTTGCTGCCGGTCGCGTTGCCGGAACTTCCCGCCGTCGCGCCCCTGATCGCCGAATATCGGCGGCTGGAAAATGAAATCCCGGAACCGCGCCGCGCGCCCGGTGTGATGGAAGCGGCGGGCTATGATGCGCCGTTGCTGACGCGGGGCGATCACCTGCATCCGGCCGAGCCGGTGCCGCGCGGCTACCTCGCGCTCGTGCGCGACGAATCGTATCGCACACCGACCAGCGGCCGGCTCGAACTCGCCGAAGACCTCACGCGCGCGGACAATCCGCTGACCGCCCGCGTCATGGTGAACCGCATCTGGCAACATCTCTTCGGGCGCGGCCTGGTGCCGACCGTGGACAACTTCGGCCGGCTCGGCGAAACACCGACACATCCCGAGTTGCTCGACTTCCTCGCCGCCCGCTTTGTCGAACACGGCTGGTCGGCGAAGAACATGATCCGCTATCTTGTCACCACACGCGCCTGGCAGATGTCGAGCGAACCCTCGCCGCGCGCCCGCGAACTTGATTCCGCCAACGAACTGCTTTCACACGCGCGCGTCCGCCGGCTTGAGGCGGAAGCGATCCGCGACAGCCTGCTCGCCGTAAGCGGCCGGTTGGACACGACGATGTCCGGTCCCGGTGCCAACGCCCTGGCGCCAGCCAACGAGCAACAGCGGCGCAGTGTTTATCTCACCATCCGCCGGAACTTCCTCAGCCCGTTCCTCGAAGTCTTCGACGCGCCGCGGCCGTTCAGCACGCTGGGCCGCCGTGATGCGACGAACGTGCCGGGGCAATCGCTCGCGTTGTTGAACGATCCGTTCGTGATCGAGCAGGCGGAGCGTTGGGCGGAGGCCTTGTTGCAGACCGACGAACCGGCCGCCGCTCGCGTCCGTCGCATGTTCGAGCAGGTGTTTGGAAGACCGCCGGATAAGGACGAAGCCGCCGCGAGCCGCGAGTATCTCGCCGACCTTGCGCGCGAACACGGACCGGACAAGCAACAAACCGTCTGGCGCGATTTCGCGCAGTCGTTGTTTAACCTGAAGGAGTTCATTTATGTGCGCTAAACAGGGTTCATTCTTTTCCCGCCGGGAGATGCTCCGGCGTTGTTCGCTGGGCTTCGGCTCCGTGGCATTGAGCGCGTTGTTCGCGAAGCCGGTTTCGGGATCGCCACCGCCCGGCGCGCTCATACGACCGCCGCACTTCCGGCCGCGCGCGAAGCATGTCATCTTCGCCTACATGAGCGGCGGTGTGTCGCATGTGGATTCCTTCGATCCGAAACCGGAGTTGAATCGCCGCCACGGCCAGCCGATGCCGGTGCCGGTGAAGCCGACGATGTTCAACGACAACGGCAACATCATGGCCAGCCCGTGGGCGGCCCGGCCGCGTGGGCAAAGCGGTGTTGAAATGACCGACCTCTTCCCGCACCTGGCCGGGCTCGCCGATGAACTGGCGGTCATCCGCTCAATGACCAGCAAGGTGAACGAACACGCGCAGGGCAATTACTCGATCCACACCGGGTTTCCGTTTCTCGGCCATCCGAGTGCAGGCGCGTGGACCGCTTATGGGTTGGGCTCGGAGAACCAGAACCTGCCGGGCTTCGTCGTGTTGCAGAGCGGCGGGGCGGTCGTGCCGCACGGTGGTGTGGGCCTGTTCAGCAACGGCTATCTGCCTGCGCAACATCAAGCTTCCATCCTCCAGGTGGACCGCGATCCGGCGCTGGCCAACGTGCGGCCCGGCGAGCGGGATGACTTGCAGCGCCGCCGGCTCGGCTTCATCCGCGAATGCGACGAACGCTTCGCGGATACGGCGGCTGATCCGCAGGTCGAGGCCGCCATCCGCAATTACGAGACCGCCTATCGCATGCAGACCGCCGTGCCGGAGTTGTGCGAAATCACGGGTGAGAGCGAGGCGACTAAACAGCTCTACGGGCTGGACTCAACCGACCGGAACCTCGCCGCCTACGCGCGGCAATGCCTCGTCGCGCGGCGGTTGATCGAGCGCGGGGTGCGGTTTGTGGAGTTGAGCTGCGTCTCGGGTGGCATTGGCGCGGGCGGTCCCGGCAATCCGTGGGACCAGCATGGCCAGATCAAGGAAGGCAACGGCTCGATGGCGCGGCAGGTGGCTCAGCCGCTGGCGGCGTTGATCCGCGATCTGAAAGCGCGTGGACTTCTCGA
>CAYXDZ010000018.1:17882-19117 GCA_964463815.1 uncultured Verrucomicrobiota bacterium
GACGCTCATCATTTTCACCGGTGAGTTTGGTCGCACGCCGTTCTCGCAGGGCAGCGATGGTCGGGATCACAATCCCTTCGGCTTCAGCCTGTGGCTCGCGGGCGGCGGTGTGCGCGGTGGCAGCGTGCTGGGCGCGACGGATGAGCTCGGCTACTACGCCGTGCAAGATCCCTGCAACGTCTATGACCTCTGGGCCACCGTGCTGCACTTGCTCGGCATGGATCACGAGCGGCTGACCTACCGCTTCGGCGGCCGCGACTTCCGGCTCACCGACGTGCATGGCCGGGTGCTCACGACCGTGCTGGCGTGATTCGCAATCTCGAATGGCCGACTCGCACGGCACGATGTTTTCAACACCCGCGCCCTGAATCCGGGCTTGAACCGGACCCGCCAATTGCCTGATGGTCCTGGCGTTCCCTCAAGCGTAAACCGACTAAAAATCGCCATGAATTCCTCGCCGTCGTTTCTCGTCAACAGTCGCCGTTCATTTCTCAAGTCCGCCTCGCTCGCCGCCGGAGCCGTCGTCGCCACAAAGCGCGCCCTGGGCCAGGTCGCGCGTGATTGGACGGGCACCATCCCGACCCGTTACCCGGACCCGGACATCCTGTCACTCGATCCGCGCTTCAACAAATACAAGCTCGGCAACACGCCGGTGCAGCGGCTCTACCACAACCCGAACATGCTCTGGGCGGAAGGCCCGGCCTGGAACGGCGTCGGTCGCTACCTGCTCTGGAGCGACATCCCGAACGACGTCCAGCTCCGCTGGATCGAGGACGACGGCCGCACCACCATTTTCCGCCATCCCTCGGGCAACAGCAACGGCAACACCTTTGACTTCGAGGGCCGGCAGCTCAGTTGCGAGCATGGCAACCGACGCGTCGTCCGCTACGAAATCAACGGCGGCGTCACTGTGCTGGCGGACCAGTTCGACGGCAAACGTTTCAACGCGCCCAACGACGTGGTGGTGCATCCCGACGGCGGCATCTGGTTCACCGACCCCGGTTACGGCAGCATGATGAATTACGAAGGCAACAAGGGTCCGCTGGAGATCAAGGAAGCGGTTTATCGCATCGATTCCAAATCCGGCCAGGTCGCGAAGGTCACGGACGAAATCGAGAAGCCCAACGGCCTCTGCTTCTCGCCCGACTACAAGCTGTTCTACGTCGCCGACACCGGCGGCCCGCGCAACATCAAGGTCTGGAACATCGCCGATCAGACAAAGCTCACTGGCGGCC
>CAYXDZ010000019.1:0-3109 GCA_964463815.1 uncultured Verrucomicrobiota bacterium
CCGCGTCCGAGCTTCTCGCCGAACGTGCGATTGCGGCTGTGCCGGCTGAAGCACGTCACCGTCAGGTCGCCGAGTCCGCTCAGGCCGGCGAACGTTTCAGGATGGGCGCCGGCCTTCACGCCCAGCCGACGCATCTCGGCGATGGCGCGCGTGATCAAGGCCGCCTTGGTGTTGTCGCCAAAGCCCAGGCCGTCACAGACGCCGGCCGCGATGGCGAACACGTTTTTCAAAGCGCCACCCAGCTCCACACCGAGCAGGTCGGTACTGGAATAGACGCGGAAGGCGGGCGTGTTGAACACTTCCTGCACCAACCGCGCGGTGGGTTCGTGCTCGCTGGCGGCAACAATCGCCGCCGGGATGCCGCGCGCGACTTCGAGGGCAATCGTCGGTCCCGACAACGCGGCGATGCGCGCGTGGGGCATCCGGTGGGCGATCACGGCCGACATGGTGTGACCGCTCTCGAACTCGATGCCCTTGGTCGTGGAAACGATGACGCCATTGAAATCGACCAGCCGGGCGGTCACTTCATCCAGTGCTTTTGAAGGCAGCGAGGCGACGAGCAATTCCGCGTCGGCGGCGCGCTTCAGGTCGGGCTCGAACAGCAACGAGCCGGGCAGGGAAATGCCGGGCAGCAGGCGGGTGTTTTCGCGGTGCGCCTTGATCTCCTCGAGGTTCGCGGAATTGTGACCCCAGAGCGTGACGGTATGGCCGCCTTCGACCAGCAGTTTGGCGAGCGCCGTGCCCCACGCGCCGGCACCGAGGACGGAGATATTCATCGCGGGGCCTCCTGCTTCCGGCCGAACCGGTTCTCGGTGCCGTTGCGCAGGCGTTGGATGTTGGAGCGGTGTTTGTAGATGGCCAGCGCGCCGACCAGCGAAGTAAGGACAATCATGGTGGTGCGTCCGTCCAGCCACCAGGTGGCAAAGGGCAGCGCCAGCGCGGCGGCGATGGAAGCGAGCGAAACATAGCGGCTGAGCGCGAAGACCACGAGCCACGTCGCAAGCACAACGAGAAAGGGCAGGGGCAGCCAGGCGATCAACACGCCGGCGGTGGTGGCGACGCCTTTGCCGCCCTTGAACCGCAGCCAGCAGGTGTAGTTGTGGCCGAGAATGGCGGCGATGCCGGCGACCAGTTGCAGATGGTGCAGGCCGGGGGCGGCTTCGGGTGGCAGCGTCGGGGGACCAAAGCCGAGGAAAGTGAGTTGCGCCACGACGGTCACCGCCAGCCAGCCCTTGAGCGCATCCGCGAACAGGACGCAGGAGCCCGACTGTTTGCCGAGGATGCGGAAGACATTTGTCGCACCGATGTTGCCGCTGCCTTCCTTGCGGATGTCGATGCCGCGCGCCTTGCCGGCGAGAAAACCCGAGGGAATGGAGCCGAGCAGGTAGGAGAAAAGCACCACCAGGCTGTAAGCGAGGATCACCACGCGGCGAATCTAGGCGGGGCGCGAAGACGGCAGCAAGTTGTTTTCGGCCGCCGCACTTCCAACTTCCCACGCCCGCGGCGCGTCCCTAATCTCCGCGCGTGCTTTTCCAGAAGGTCGGCATCATCGGCGTCGGGTTGCTCGGCGGGTCGCTTGGACTCGCCGCGCGCGCGCGTCAGGTCGTCGGCCGGGTCGAGGGCTGGGTGCGGCGCCGGGAATCGGTTGCGGAATGCGGCGAACGCGGCGTCGCCGATCTGGTGACCACGGACCTGGAGGAAGTCATCCAAGACGCCGACTTGATTGTACTCTGCACGCCGGTCGAGCACATGCGGCCGCTGTTGGAACCGGTCCTCGGCCGGCTCAAACCCGGAGCCATCGTCACGGACGTGGGCAGCGTCAAAGCCTTGGTGGTCCGCGAACTGGAACCGTTGGTAGCGCGGGCGGGCGGTTGTTTTATTGGCAGCCATCCGATGGCCGGCGGCGAACGCGTTGGCGTGAACTGCGCGCGCGAGGAATTGTTTGCCCGCGCGGTGTGCGCTTTGACGCCGACGATGTACTCACCGGCCGAAGCGGTCGGGCAGCTCACGGAGTTTTGGGAGGCGATCGGCATGCGTGTGATCCAGCTCGCACCCGAGACGCATGACGAGCTGGTCGCCCGGTCGAGTCATCTGCCGCACCTGCTGGCGACGACGCTTGCGGGCTACGTGCTTGATCCCAAGTTTCCCGCCGCGCAACGCGAATTGTGCGCCGGCGGTTTTCGCGACACCACGCGGATCGCATCCGGCCCAGTGGCCATGTGGCGGGGTATCATCACCGCGAACCGCGCGAATCTGGCGAAGGACCTCGCGGCCCTGGAACAACGCTTGGCTGAGGTACGCGCCGCACTGGAGCGAAACGATGTGGCCGCGATTGAAGCCGTGCTGCGTGAAGCGCATGACCGGCGGGAGAAGTGGTTGGTCGGCGCAAATGGCAAGGAGTGACATGGGATTGCCTGATTTGATCGAGATCGTCCCGCTCGCGGAACCCGTCCACGCCGAGATCACGGTGCCGGGCTCGAAGAGCATTACGAACCGCGCACTCGTCCTGGCCGCGCTGGCCGACGGCGAAGTCACGCTCAAGGGCGCGCTCTGGAGCGAGGACACCCAGGTGATGGTCGAGTGCCTCCAGGAAATCGGCTTCATGGTGAACGTCGCACCCGATCCAGCGGAGACGTGCAACCGAACGATCACGGTCTATGGGCAGGGCGGGAAAGTGCCGCGCGGCGGAACGATCGAACAGCCGATGGAACTCTTCGTCGGCAACGCGGGCACGGCGGCGCGGTTTCTCGCGGCGATGGTTTGTCTCGGCGAAGGCGTGTATCGGTTGCACGGCGTGCCGCGGATGCACGAACGGCCGCAGGCGGCGTTGTTCGAGGCGTTGCGCGAACTGGGTTACCGGATCGATTCGCCGAACGACAAGTTGCCGGCGCTCATTCATGGGAGGGACGCCGTGTCGGCGTCCCAGGATTCCACGGACGGCGACACGCCGTCCCTCCCAGCTAAGGGAGATCGCCGATGCCGCGTGAGCATCGAAGAGAGTTCGCAGTTTGCGTCGGCGTTGTTGCTGGCCGGACGCGTGGGAAAATGGCGGATCGAGATCACGGGCGAGAACGCCGAGGAATCGCCCTACGTGCGGATGACGAGCGAG